>NZ_JBNGOY010000007.1:0-142214 GCF_050589805.1 Carboxylicivirga fragile
GTCAAATCAAATCAAAAAATCAAAGAACGTTTGTATGTTGTTGAAATATAATTTATTGCAAATTGTTTTTAAAAATTAACGCATCACTAGTAATGCCGAATTTTAAACCTTTGGAGTGTACGTAATCAACAACATTTTTCATTCCGTTAGGAAATTTCTTTGGGTCTGGTACCAAATTATTGTTTTCATCACGTTCCTTGGCCATCCAACCGTCGTCCAATACGAGATATTCATAACCTGCATCACGCAAACCCAACTCAACAAATGCATCAGCAATATCTTTTACTAATTGTTCATTAATATCTGTTCCGAAGGTATTCCAACTATTCCATCCCATTGGTGGCGTTAATGCTAGATTCTTGTCTTTTTGGGCATTAAGTGTAAATGTAATCAAACTTAATACTATAAAACTTAGTGCTGTTTTCATTTTTATCCAGTTTTTCTTAGTTTGTTTAATTTAAAAAATCTTCTCAAGTGTCAAGAACATCAGTCTCTCGTAGTATTTATGTATAATTATTTCAAATGTCAATAATTATTTAGCGTTTTAAGTAAGTCAACACCTCAATTACTTTTCCATACGGATACACCAGCGGGCTTCAGCACCTTTTCTCCAAGTAGATATTTACCATCATAGGCAAGTTCATAAACTTTTGATGAATAATTAACCGCTACCATAAATCCATCACGATACATCACAAAAACACCTTCAGGGTAATTTTCGACAGGCACATCATTATATGCAAACGCTCTCTTCAATATATCCCTTTCTAACAGCCCTTCCAACGATTCAACACCTATATACCAAACCTTGCCTTTATCAATACTTTGAGAAATAATACAGGCATCACCTTTGTAAAACTGGTCGTTATATCTCGCCAAAATATCAGATGTAGAGTTGGCAATTACCTGATCACCCCATGAGCTCCACTGGTATGTTTTACCATTCATTATCACCTGACCACTTTTACCAGCTGACAGCATATCAAAGGTTTGAACCTTTCCGCCTATTAATTCATTCATGATGCCGGAAAGGTTACTCTCCCACAAATGCGCATTGACATCTTTAGCACCAGTTCGAGTGCTAATAATCAGGTTCCCCCCCTGGCTCACGTAATCTTTCCATTTTTGAACTAAGGCTTCATCTACCATTTCGTAAGCCGGTACAATTAAAAACGGATAATCGGTAAAATCATCCTCCACTGAAATAATATCAACCGGCGCTCCCAAAGAATGTAAGATAGATTGGTAGCCTTGCATATGTTTCCAAGTATCCCATTGGGAGGTTTGCTTCTGCCGCTCCAAACTCCAAAGGTTATCAAACGACCACATAATAGCAGCTTTACGCTTTTGCAATATTTCAGGCATTTCTGACTTAGATGAATATTCTTTGCGCAATTGGTTAATCTCTTTAATAACCTGTGCATACTCCTTACCCCCCTGACTTAAATTCACACCATCTGTTGAAACTATGCCATGATGATATTGTTCGGCTCCGTATAACACCTGACGATAACGATAGGTACACGCATATGAACTACCACCAGCGAAACAATGCCACAACCACATACGCACAATACCTGGTTGTAATAGAGAGTTATGGTTGGCCCAGTTAACCTGTCCTGGTTGAAGCTCCATCACTCCGGTTATTCCATCAATTAATTTATAATAGTCATTCGCATACATCAAAACTGAATAATCTCCCAACCTAAAGCCTAGATCTCCTAAATTTGCACTTCCGTAATTCGGATAAGCCGTAAATGAGGCAAAATCCATCTTTGTACTTCGACGCGGATCGGTTCCATTTCCTTTAGCCACGTAATTGGTAGTGATAAATTGAGTCTTATCAATATACTCTCTGAGCACCTCGGCTTGAAAATCGAGAAAAGCAGCCTGTGTGTCCGCTGTAAAACGCTTAAAATCGAGCAATGCAATTGGGTTGGCGCCCCACCACCCCACATTGGTTGCATTATGGATATTCACCTCATCAAATGCACTGTATAATTGACTCCAAAAGGCCGTTCCCCAAGCTTCATTCAAAGCATCAACCTTTGAATATTTTTCTTTAAGCCATAGCCTGAAAGCCACTTGAGATGCTTCACTGTAATCTTCTTTTGCTTCGGGTTCGTTATCTATTTGCCAACCCATAATGGTTTTATTGCGTCCATAACGTTTAGCCATGGCTTCAACAATCTTTTTGGTATAGCTTAATACTATTGGGTTTGACAAAGACATATTTGCTCTAGTGCCATGCTCTTTACGTTGATAATGGGCATCTTTAATATAAATATCTGAATGCTTTTGGCTTAACCAGACTGGCGGACAAGGTGTAGGTGTTCCCAGTATCACTTTTAATCCATTTTTATCTGCCAGTTCAATGACTTTATCCAACCATTTAAAATCATACTGACCTTCTATAGGCTCTAATTGCGCCCATGCAAATTCAGCCATATGGATAAACTCAAAACCATGGTCTGTAATGTTCTTAATGTCGCGCTCCCACTGATTTGGTGACCAATGCTCAGGATAATAATAAACACCTAAAGACATTAATTCTTCTTTAGGAAAGAAACCTTTCGCACTAACAAATGAACTCAAGGCGAACAGGTATAAGAATGAAACAATAATTTTTCTAATCATATCTTTTATTAATGTCTTTAATTGAAACTTTAAGGCGGCTACTCAATCCTACAAAAGTTTTTTATGCGCCACTCTAACCAACATTTATAATTCAAACCATCACAATAAAAGGCAACATGCCTCTTGAAGATCATAGATAATTAATGGTTTATTTTCATCTTTTAGATTTACAACAACGAAAAGAAAGTTTGTTTCACTTATTAAATCATATGCTAATACTCCCAACTTATCAACTTGATAACTTTTTGTTTCTCCATTTCTATAATGTAAAGAAACATACTCAATCCTATTCACACACATACTTACTCTCTCTGTAGTTATGTTCACCTATTAAAGACCTTTTACACTGGTCTAAAACTATTATAAACCCAGCGATTAAAGGTGCAAGAATGATAACTATACATGCAGATTTGTTAACAAGCAGAGGGCTGGCATTATCAACAAATAGCAGAAAAGAATTACCCTCCACAAACCACTTAATGACAACACTTTCTAATTAATTAAGAAATTATTTATCTCCGAAACGTTTCTTTGAATTCTTAAAACCACAAGTCTTCCTCTATTAAAAGTAGAGATAAGAATATGTCACAGCAGGAATCCGTTGTTTTAAAAAATAAGTTCGCCACCGACATATGGCTTGTTATATTATTTACTCTACTTTAATAGATAAGCTACTATTCTCAAGTCCATCGGATTTTGCTTGAAGGATTATTGTTCCCGGCTTGTCACTTTCCTGCACAATCACTTGTGCCAATCCATTAAACAAACGTCGTTTATTAGTCTCCGACTTGGTGAGCACCTGAATAACACCCGGTTTTTTGTTGGGATCATCCCATTTGTGCTTTGGCTCAAAAGGTTTTGTGATGATCACTGCATCATTCTTACCTTTATTCAACCAGTCATTATGGATAACAAAAGAGGCCAGGCCGCCACTCGCTATTGTTTCGGCACTTAACAAATGACTGTTAATATAGATTTGCTGTGCCTCCCCCACGTGATGATAAAACCAGGTAATGGTTTGGCTGTCGTACGGTGTTTGCTCCAATTCAAAGGTAGCAGTCATCACTTTAACACCCGGCAAGGTTAAGATACGCTTACGTTCTTTCTTATCCAATACAGCAAGCCATTCTTCTGCCTCAGTACTTTTTAGCTCGTATATAGTGGCTTCCGGCAATTCCAACTGTTGATAATCATCCACAAACACTTCTTTCTCCAGGGAAGTTGGATTACCATTACCCACACCGATTATTTTTCCGGGACCTTCCAACTCAAAATGAATCAGATTGTCCGCTGTTGGCACAACCACTCCCTTTTCATCCAACACTTCAACAGTTATCATAGCTACTCCTTTATTATTCAGCTCCGATTGAGTATTGCTTAATTGAATAGAACTTGGCTTTCCGGCTGTTGTTCTCTCGGTCACCTTTACTGTCTGTCCGTTTTTATAGGCAACAGCTTTAATGGTTCCTGGTTCATAAGGCACATCCCAAGTCAAATGTCCATTCAGCTCCATTTGCTTCTTGCCCAACGAACGGCCATTGAGCCACAACTCGACTTCTTCGGCATTGCTATAAGCCCACACATCAATGGTATCACCTTCGCGCCCTTGCCAGTTCCAGTGTGGCAACAAGTGTAAAACATCTTCTTTATTCTGCCACCACGATTTCAGATAATAGACATTGTCTTTGGGGAAACCGCATAAATCCATCATTCCAAAATACGAGGTAACCGACGGCCAGGCGTAAGGCGTTGGTTCGCCACGGTAATCAAAACCTGTCCAGATAAACATGCCAGCCAGGTAATCGCGCTCGCAATAGTGTTTCCAGCATTCCTGAATGGTAAACCAATCTTCGAGTGGCTTCACATCATAAGCCGTTTTGTAATGCTGCTCGTCATCCACTTCATAAATGCCACGAGTGGTATAGGTTGAACCTTCTTCTGTACCAATACAAGGCGTATTCGGGAATTTTTTATGGTATTCATCGGTGCTGCCGTGCACCAGGTAATTGAAGCCCATCACTTCGACCGTTGTGGAGGAACCATCGCCCCAACCACCACTAACAGCAACGTTTATCGGACGAGTTGGGTCGATCTGCTTCGCATAATTCTGCATGGTCTGTGTCATGCGAGCGCCAATATCGTTCCACTCAATACCCCACTCTTCATTACCAATTGACCAAACAATAACAGACGGGTGATTGCGGTCGCGTCGAATTAAACGCTCCAGCTCTTGCAGCGCCTTTTTAGTCGTCCCCATAAGCCGATTTTCATCAATAACGAGCATGCCCATCTCATCGCACAATTGCAACAACTCAGGTGTTGGTGGGTTATGAGAACTGCGGATAGCGTTGCTGCCAAAGTTTTTGAGTTGCTGAATGCGCCAGCGAATCAAATCATCGGGCATGCCACATCCTACGCCCGCATGATCCTGGTGATTATTTGTACCTTTTAATTTGATGTGTTCGCCGTTTAAGAAGAAGCCTTTATCAGCATCAAAACGAACGCTCCTGATTCCGAATGGTGTGGTGTATTCATCCACCAAATGACCATCAACCAGCAGTTGTGTTACCATGCGATGTAGATACGGATTCTCGAGCGACCACAATTGCGGCTTTTCTGCTGAAAGGTTTGCTTTAACGGTTGTTTGACCCATCGGCTTTAACTGCACATGACTCACTTCCGATGTTGAAATAATTTTTCCACTGGCATCTATTAACTGATGTCTTATTTCAATTTCAAAGGCCTGAGTATCGTTATTGGCTATATCGGCCTCAACAGTAATATTGGCTGAGTTTTCACTTATCTGGCTATAAACAAACGTGCCGTCTTTAGGAATGTGTACATTGGGTGTTTTGCGCAGCCACACATGCCGGTATATACCAGCACCTTCGTAGTACCAGCCCTCTTCCATGCTTACATCAGCCCGAACGGCCACGATGTTTTCTGACCCATAATTGAGAATATCGCTAATGTTATAGCTAAAGCTTTGGTAGCCGCTTGGTTCGTTTCCTAAATAATGACCATTGACCCACACTTTAGCATCGCGCGAAACCCCATCAAAATCCAGAAATATTTGCTTGCCCAAATCAATGCTGTCGATAACGAATACCTTTCTATACCAACCAACAGACACATCGGGAAAACCCGGACCAATGGCCTTGTATCCATGGCTATGACTGGCGCTGGCACTATGAGGCACTTCAACAGCCCAATCGTGCGGCAAATTCAATTTTCGCCAAGCTCGGTGGTCGAACGCCAATGTTGTAGCTCCATCACCTCCATACCGAGCTTTTGCCAAATAGGTAAAATAACTAGTGCCAGTATTAAAATCCTTAGATTTATCAGTAGGGTGCCCAAATGCAAAATACCAGTTATTGTCAAAGTTGATACGTTCTCTTGCGGTTTGCGATTGAACCAATGAAAAAAGAAAACATGCAATTAATAAAAATCCTGTATGTTTCATAAGTCTGTTTTTTTCAGTTCCACTAATTCCTTATAACGAATGCTTTACATTATGCCATTCATAAGTAGTAAAACTAGAGGCGGGCAAATGATCTTGGTTAAATAAATCGGGTGTTGCAGAATTGCGCCATGCAAAACGCACATGTATGGGCTTTTTAACAGCTGGTGAACTAACAATCACCTTATCCTTCTTAATGATGCCTTCTGACTTATGCCATATTAAATCTTCACCAGCCACTTCAAACTGCTGCATGGCATCACCCGAACTATATAAGCCTTCTGCATAATCAAATTGCACGATAATCGTTTCGTTTTTCACTTCGTAGGCCTTAAAAAGAGGCCCTGAAACCGGCCATTCGTTCAAACCATAAGTTTTATTGAGAGCCAGCTGAGCAAAGCGTTGTCCTGCATCTATTTTATTGCGCGGATGAATATCGGTAGTATCGCCAATATCGCTCAAAACCACCATGCCCGAATTTGGAATAATATCTAAAGCGCGACGTTGCGCATCCCGCACTTTCACACCATCATCGTTTTGATAGTGCATGAAAGGCGCAATTTGGGCATAATAAAACGCAAAATTAGTCTTGAACTTATCGCGCCAGGTTTTAACCAGTAATTCTAACATATCGGTATAAGCATAAGCGTTCTCCACATTGGCTTCGCCCTGGTACCAAAGCACACCTTTAATATTAAATGGCAACAAAGGGGCAATCATGGCATTGTAAGTATAAGCCACTTCATTGGGTGCCCAAGGGAAATGAGGCAACTTGTTAGCAGCATCGTTTAAGTGTTTTCTCGACCTGATTTCATATTCAGGTATCCAAGATTCGATTGGTGTACCACCCCAATTGGAACTGATAAGTCCAACAGGATAATTGGTTTTCTCATTCAGTTCCTTCCCAAAAAAGTAAGCGATCGAACTGAAATTTCGCACTGATTCCGGTGTGCATTTAAGCCATTTACCCTTCAAGTCGATATTTGGATAGGGTGCACTTCTCCACTCTACATGAAATAATCGAATTTCGTTATTATCAGCTTGTTTGGCAGCTTCTTCCCCATTGATTATTCCATGATTAATCGACCATTCCATGTTCGATTGTCCGGAGCAAAGCCAAACTTCGCCCATTAATATATCTTTAATGCTTACTTTATTATAACCTTGGATGGTAACTTCGTGTATCTGTCCTGCTTCAGGTGTTTTCAATTTAATCGACCAATTACCGTTTTGCGAAACCACCGTGTGCGTTGTATCAGTACTCCATGTAGTGGTAACATATACATCTTCCAAAGGCTTGCCCCATCCCCAAAGTTCAATATATGCATTTTGCTGCATGACCATATGATCACCAAAAATAGCTGGTAAAGATATATTTGCTTTTAAACTAAATGCCATGAATAAGGCCCACAAAAAAAGACCTCCTTTAATTCTAAAAAACCTTGCTCTCATTATTTTAAATTTTTAGCCATTGCAAGGTATGCAGACTTCAATAGTGAGCTGTTCACTATTGTTACCATCTATGTACTCTAATGTTAATCAATTGAAGTAGTACATGAATGTTCTATTGCTTTTTAACTTGCACATCAAATTCGTTTGCCCAACTTATAGTTTTTATAATCAATTTCTTAATTTATGGCTATTGAATCAAAACACTTTTATATTATAACGTTATTTTTTTCCTAAAAGGTTGAATTTCAAAATAAGTTAGCGAACGCCACAACCATTCGAGAGGACCATATATAAAGTAATTAAGCCATATTTTACTACATATAATTTGCACTATATAAATTACAATCCCTAAAATAAATAAAGCCGAAACGCCCCAATTACTGAAAATCGAACCAAATGCCCATACAGAAAAAATAAAGCTTCCAATTACTCCCTGCATTATATAATTTGTAAGTGCTGTTCGTCCATACGGTGCTAAAACTTCAAGAAATATTCCAAATTTGCGTGTATTATATAATAATATAAATCCCATTATTAAAGACCCCGTAAATAATACGAGACTAATATCTTCTAAGGTCTTTACAATTAATGTTTCAGAAGCCAATATCTGACCTTCCGGTCTAAAAAAGATAAAAATATTGAGTGGAGGAAATAGCTTTTGAACCCATGTAAATAATATGGTTGCAAGGACAAACCCAATAAAGAGAAACATATTTCTCTTCTTATGTTTATGTTCGTTTTCAAAAAAGCGATTGCGTCCAAGAAGAAGGCCGAGGATAAATAATGCAAAAGTAATATAGCCTCGGCCAATGAAGCCAAATTGATAATTTAGCTTGCCTGGAAGTCGTTCCTGATAATTAAACTTTGCAATATTTAAAAAAGAAGGATTAGCTAAATGCTCTGGCACAGCACGGGAGGCTTGTGTATTATTCATTTGTTCCCGTGTTTCGACTTGTTCAGTTTTTACGCTTTTATTATGATTAAAGGCTTTTATTACACGTGGACCTCCGAGTAATAAAAACGCAACAATTGTTATCAACATCCAGCTTTTAAACCGATATAGCGGCAACATTAACAAACCCAAAAAACCATACACCGAAATAATTTCTACACTATAAAAAGAATGACTTATTAATCCCATGACTAATAATAAAATCATTCTCCATACAAATCGCATACGAAAATCAATACCTTTTTTTGCAGCCCTGTCCATTTGAATAAAAAAACTTAAGCCAAACAGCAAGGCGAAAATATTAATAAATCGTCCCATTATAATGTTATTCCCAATCCATTGAACTGCTTGGTCAAGTTCAGGAAAACGATGCACTTCATTCTGCGATGGCGTTGAAAATATTCCAAAATGCTGAATCATATGCATTAGAATTACACCTAACAATGCAAAGCCTCTGAGTGAGTCTAATATTGTAATTCTTTTAAGTGGTGATGATATTGATTTATTTTGTACCATATTTAAGTATTTGAGTTTATTTTTTCGATTATTTTATCACTTTAAAGGGGCTTCTACTTTGGAGAATTGAAGAATAAAATCGGGTAATCTTTTTCCTTTTATTTGAATATAATCAAATTCTTTATTAAATTCATTCACTTCTTCTACAGAAAACTTTATCGTGTCGGCACCAATATTTTGTGCCATATGTGCCATTTGAGTTGTGCCAGGAATTGGAACTACCCAATGTTTTTGAGCCGTTAACCATGCAATTGCTATCTGTGCAGGAGAAGCCTGCTTTCGTATTGCCCATATCTTGATTAAATCAACCAGCTTCAAATTTTGGGGTAGATTTTCAGGAGAATATCTCGTTGTTCTTGCCCTTAATTCACTTGGTGAAAATTGGGTATTCGAATCAATTGCCCCTGTGAATAGTTGGCAAGCGAGTGGCCACCGTGTAACAAACCCAATTCCTAACTCCTCACATATCGGAATTACGTCTTTCTCAGGGTCGCGCCATATCATTGAATACTCGTTCTGAATGGACTTAAGGGGGAGTTCCGCATGTACTCGCCTTATGGTTTGAAGTCCAAGTTCGGAAAGTCCCCAATGAAGTACTTTACCTTGTTCCATGATGTCATTAACCGCACCAGCTACATCTTCAATTGGCACTTCCGGATCGACCCGGTGCTGATATAGTAAATCAATACGATCAGTGCGAAGTCTTTTCAACATTCCTTCTACTGCAAGCTTATAATGTACCTCCGGCCATTGCTGCCCTTGATTTAAAGAACTTCCTTCGATTAATTCCCTGATTTGATTTATTGTCCGTTAAGTTTTCCATAGCAAAACAAGTTTAAAATACAATGTATTAATGACCTCTGGGAGTTAGTAATTTTGTGAATGAAAGAGAACCCAATTTCCATTCATCATCTTGCTTAATATACACCTCTGTAACTTCAAAAGGATTAGTAACTTCGTTTCCGCCAACCACAGCCAGCAAGTCTATTTGGTTCAACAAGATGGCTGTATTGTCAATAATATTTACCGTAACTTCTTTAATATCGGCTTTCTTGTACCAAATACCACCATCTTTTATAATACGTATTTCCTGTTCTTTCCCCCAAGAACCTCCCATGTGGACAAACACAGCCTTTTCGTGAAACAGTTTGTTCAATTTATTGACATTTTTATCGCTCATCCATTGCCACTTATCTTTTGATAATTGTATGATTTCAGTTTTACTCTCAGAGTTCTGTGCAAGAGAAAACTGCATGGATATTATAATTGAAAACAATCCTGTAATTAAATATTTCATATCATCTGTTTTAAAGTGAATACTTTCTTAACAAATATTTGACTCTTTAGACAAATATGGAAAGAAATAGCTAAGAGCCAAGCCATCATTTGAAACCTGAATAATTAGATCCATAGGGTTTCCTTTATAATTGATAAAAGAATATCCCCGTTTATTTACGCAATTGTTTACTCGCCATTGCCTGCCTGTTTTAGGCTCATGTACTTCACTATAAGTTCCAATATCGCTAACTGAAACCAACGAAAGTCCTTTAGTAAAATCAACATCCTGACGAAACAAGCCTAGTTTAGAAATTTCTAAAACCACAGCACCTTGTTTTGTAACTTAGTAAAACACTTTTCCTTCAGACCTCACTTCTAATTGCATTTCGATACATCTTGGCTTTATTTGTGTGGGTGATACTCATAATTCTTAAACTTAACCTTTCCCTGACCAATCGAACATAGTCCAATGCGTAAACTCATAAAGCCACTTAATACGTTATGATGGTAGGCTGAACAATCAAACGAGTTTTCAATTTTAAACCATTCTTTACCATCTAGACTGTAATACATATCCACAATATTATTGGTGTTATTTAATCTTAAATGAACGTGTTGGCTAATCGCATTCTTCTCAGAAACAAATTGCCAGCCGCGTAAATTGGCAAGAATACTGTTTTTGTCTGCCAGGATACCGGAGTAAGCCCGCTCGTTATAAAACAGCACCAAGCCTCCAATGGCATTACCTTCAATCTCTAACTTTACATCTACCGTATAACTATGGTCTGAAGGAATCGTTAATAAAGGAGAACAGTTTGACACATCGTTGCCTTTACCATTCATAACAAAGCCATCGGAACTACAAGTATATCTTGTATCTCCACTTTCTTTATAAAACTTCCATTGACTTTTTAATTCAGTAGCATTAAATGGGTCAGATAAATTAAACTCTTCAGTATGTTTATTATCAAGCTGCGGTATAGCGATTGGTTTATCAATTTCTGTTGCATCTGGTATTTTATACCATCCATCTTTAGTCCACTCAAGAGGTGTTAGCATGGTTTGGCGCCCCATGTGATAAAAACCATTTTCGAAACCATGAAATATCATATACCACTCATCGTTGGAATCATCAAAAATAGTGGCGTGTCCTACTGACCACCATTGCTCATCAACCGATTGTGTTCTTAAAATAGGGTTGTATGGCGAGTTTTCCCATGGACCCAAAGGCGATTTCGATCGCGCTGATATCACCATGTGGCCGGTTGGTGGTCCGGCTGTTCCTCCCTGAGCCACTGTCAGATAATAGTAGTCGCCACGCCTAAAAAGCTTAGGCCCTTCCATGCAAAAACACTCAATTGTCCAGTCACGCGGAATTATCCAACCATCATAACTGTGCTGTATATCTCCTGTAATTGACAATCCATCTTTTGACAAAGGCACATAACTGCCATTGTTAAAGTACAAATAACGGTTACCTATTTCATCAACCACATGTCCTGGGTCGATTAATTCAATATCAAGTAAAACAGGTTCACTCCATGGACCTTCAATATTATCAGCCGTCACCACATAGTTTTTATTACTAGCCGGAAAATAGATGTAATACCTGCCATCATACTTTACTAAATCAGGTGCCCACACTGAACCTACATATTTATGTAACGCATTTGATAAAGGTAGCCAATTTATCAAATCGGTAGAATGCCAAACTAAGAGGCCAGGATAATACTCAAAGGAAGAGTGCACGAGATAAAAATCATCACCATCCCGCAAAATACTCGGGTCGGGATAATCACCTGCGAAAACAGGATTGAGAAATGTTTCATTATTTCGACTTCGTTGAGACTGAGCTATGGCTGAAAAACTAATCAGACTAATAACTATTACAAATAAAATCTTCTTCATCGATGTTTTTTATGCTTTCTTTTTTTGTTTCACCTTAACATAAACATTAGGCAACATACCATATTCATTTTTAAAATATTTGCTAAACAAGCGAGGGCTGTTAAATCCAACTTCATAGGCCACCTCAGAAATATTCATTTGGCTTTTCTCCAATAGCTGTGCACCTCTTTTTAAGCGGATTATTCGAATAAATTCGATTGGCGACTTACCAGTTAAGGAGGTCATTTTTTTATACAGATACACACGACTCATGCCCAGCTCTTGACTAAAGTCTTCGACCGAAAAACTAGACTCCCCAATATTTTTATTTACTAAATCAATGGCTTTTTTTATCAGCTTTTCATCCATTGAAGTAATTTTAACTTCACCCGGATCAATTTCAATTGTTTTCTGAAACTGTTTCTGTTGTTTACTTCTTTTTTCAAGTAATTTATTTACCCTTAACATAAGTAAATCCATATTGAATGGCTTAGTGATATAGTCATCGGCACCTATTTCTAAGCCTTTTATTTTATCCTCATCGGCTGTGCGGGCGGTTAATAGAATAAACGGAATATGCGATGTTCTGATATCGTTTCGTAACATTTTACAAAGCTCTAACCCATCAACATTGGGCATCATCACATCACTGATAATTAGGTCAGGCACTACATCATAAACAAGTTCGCTGGCAATTTTACCATCGGCTGCTTCGTAAACCTCAAACATACCAGCCAGAGTTTCTTTCATAAAAGTCCGGAAATCGATATTATCCTCAACCAACATTAACGTTGGTTTAGTGCTTGTTTCTGGTAGTTCTGACTTCATAATAGCTTCATTGTCATTGCTACTGTCTTTAACTGCAACCTTCTCTTCAGCCTGTTTGATTATAGGCAACTCTACAATAAATGTGGCGCCTTTACCTTCTTCACTCTCAAAACGAATAGTCCCCTTATGCAACTGCACCATCTCAAGAGCAAGGTTAAGACCAATTCCACTGCCTGATATTCCTAACTTTTTGTTATTTTCCGATTGATAAAAACGTGTAAATACTTTATCCTTGTCATCCTTCTTTATCCCAACACCATTATCAGACACACTAATTTGAACGAGCTGTTTTAATTCATCAGCCTTTAATACTAAAGTAACTTTTCCATTTTCAGGTGTAAACTTTAGAGCATTTGAAAGAAGGTTCATTATCACCTTCATCAATTTATCTTTATCAAAGTTGAGCATGAGTTTATCCAAACTATGCGAAAAAATAAACTCAATATTCTTCTTGGTAAATTCTTCTTCAAAACTTCTAATCACCTCATCCAAAAAAACGACCAGATTGCCATATGATGGATTATACTTTAGTCCATGCAATTCCAGTTTCCTGAAATCAAGCAATTGATTAACCAAGCCTAATAATTGTTTCGCATTACGATCAATCACTTTTAGTAATTTCTTATCCTCACCACCTTTTTTTTGATCCAATAATTTATGCAATGGGGTTAGAATAAGGGTTAAAGGCGTTCTGAATTCATGACTCACGTTGGTTAAAAAACGTAATTTCATTTCATCCATTTCATGATTTCGTTTGGCTTGAAAGCGCTCTTGTTCAACTTCAAACTTAATGCGCTCTTTACGAAGCATGGAGTATCTAAAATAGATAATGATCAGAATAATACACAAAACATAGAGGAAATAAGCCAATGGAGTAGCATAAAATGGAGGTAAAACTTTGATATGCAACTGAGTATATTCATCATTCCATAAACCATCATTGTTAGCTGCCTTTACTTTAAAGTAATAATCGCCAGCATTTAGATTAGTGTATGTGACCTTATGAGTATTTTCCAACAAAAGCCACTCTTCATTAAATCCCTCGAGCTTATATTTATACCTTGTTTTTTCAGGTATAAAAAAATCAAGGGCTGCAAAATCAATTGAAATTACGTTCATCGTATGTTTGATGGTTATCTTTTCTGTTGATTCGATGGACTTTTCAAGAAGCTTATTGTTTCTAACTTTAGAACTCGGAGAAATGCTTTGGTTATATATCTGAAAATCTGTAATAACTACTTTAGGAAGCTTCTTGTTATATTTTACATTTCGCGGGTCAAAAAGATTAAATCCGTTAGGCCCACCAAATATCAATTCATTTTTACTTGTTAGATAACTTGCGTTCGGGTTAAATTCTTTCCCTTGTAAACCATCTTCTTCGGTATAGTCATAAACCCAAAAGGTATAGTCACTTTGTGGTGCATATTCATTAACAATAATTTGGCTTAAACCTGTAGATTTACTAATCCAAATTTTATTAGAGAGGTCCTCTTTGATGCAGTTTATTATATCATGAGGTATTCCATCAGCTTCAGTAAAATATTTAAAAAAATTGGTATTGGGGTTAAAAACATATAACCCCTCACGGGTTGCTGTCCACAAAAGTCCACGGGAATCTTCAAATACATCGTAAACCGTTTTGTGCCCAATTGGATAAGCCTTCGTTGCATAGTCATCCGGATGATTTTTATAGCGTTTCTCATTAACATCATAAAAGGTTACACCATCCGCAGTTGCAATAAATAAATTACCATTGGACAATTTAATTATCTGATTAATAAAAACAGATAATAACTCTTTTTCACCCCGATTAGGTAATGGGGCAAATGAATCACTTTTTCTATCATAAACATCAATACCTCCGCCAAGGCTACCGATATACAATTGTTTATTATTATCCTCTAGGATGGACCATATATTGTTATTACTTAAACCATGAGCTGATAAGCTTCCATGTTGATAACGTTTAAAACTGGTTCCATTAAAACGATTGAGCCCACCTGCATAGGTTCCAATCCATAGTTCACCATAAGAATCAATAAATAAGCTAACAACAACATTGCTGCTTAGCGAATTGGGATCAATTCTATCGTATTTGTAACTTTTAAAGGTATTTGTGTTGCGGTTAAAGTAAATGAGGCCACCCCCATTTGTACCAATCCACAGATTACCTTTTTCATCCTCCACAAAACAGTTAACATCACTAAAAGGCAAGCTACTTTTGTCGCTTAGCACATGTCGGTAATGTGGAAATTTATGTATACTCTCGTGATAGTAACTTAGCCCATTTTTATAGGTCCCCACCCACACTATGTTATTGTTATCAAGGTACAGGTCAGTAATTGTATTTTGCGCAATACTTTTTTGATTATCCTCCTGGTGGTAAATATGCTTCACTTCATTAGTATACTTATTAATCACATCAATCCCACCATGGTCGGTTCCTACCCATATCAGACCTTTATCATCCTGAATGATTTTTCGAATCAAATCACTCGTCAAGGCGATCTTTTTACTATTAATTGAATAATGATTCCATTCTAATGCATTTTTATCATAGTGATAAACACCTTTATTGTTGCCATAGAACCATATATCACTATCATAATCAATACACATCTTAACATTCAAACTGTCAGAACCCAGTTTACCGCATAAATAATCATCCTGATAATTTAATTCAAAATTTGAATCACTATAGCACTCAATCACACCATCATTAAAAAGACAATAATAGGCATCATTAACATGCATAAAGTCCAGGATAATCCTGTTACGAACCGACCCTTCTGGAAAAAGTGATAAGCACTGCTTTATTTCAGCATCCCACTTTTTATAATGCAATTGATCGTATTCTAAAATCCATAGTTGTTTACCCTTATCACAATATATTTCTGAAATATTTAAATGTGAAGCACCTTGCCCCAGATACTCATTTACATTATTGTAAAGCACCTCTTTATTAGTATCCAAAACCGTATAACCCCAAGTGGTTTTAATCCATATACCACCTCTTGCATCCTCCTGAATGGTCAGAATATAGTTATCTATTAAGGAAGTAGTATCAGCAGGATTGTGTTTATAATTAACAAATGAACTTCCATCAAAACGACTTAATCCGGCCACTGTACCAACCCAGATAAAGCCACGTGTATCCTTATGAATGCAAGTCACCTGATTATTAACCAAGCCATTGGTATTGTTAACCTGTAGAAAAGAATATTGTTTTTGGGCTCTACCTGTAAAAGCTAAAGCCATCAAAATAACTACAAACAATAGCTGTTTTTTCATTTGAAACCTGGTTAGAACTTGAAACATTTAATAAGGGACGTTAAAGCCATCCCTTTAAAATACTACTTTATATTGATTTTTTGCTTACTAATGATATTATCTGACGAATTACAAATGTATAGCATATAAGTTCCTTTCTCCAAAGACCAGTCGGCCAAGGATTCGTCATAAAACATCAATTTTTCAACCGGAATTTCAATTTCAACGGTTTTGCTCTCGCCGGCATTGAGGTATACCTTTTGAAAACCTTTCAACTCTTTAAGGGCTCTTTTAACCTTCGATGTTGGTTTACCCACATACACCTGGACTACCTCGGCTCCATTCACATCACCTGTATTTTCAATACCACTGGTTACTTTAATCACCTCGCCCTGTGTATATGTTTTTTTATCCAGCTGGAAATCACTGATGGCAAAATCGGTATACGACAAGCCAAAACCAAAGGCAAATTGCGGTTTAATATTTTTGGTGTCGTGCCAACGGTAACCTACTAAAATA
The DNA here is from genome assembly GCF_050589805.1 of Carboxylicivirga fragile. Classification (NCBI taxonomy): domain Bacteria; kingdom Pseudomonadati; phylum Bacteroidota; class Bacteroidia; order Marinilabiliales; family Marinilabiliaceae; genus Carboxylicivirga; species Carboxylicivirga fragile. The sequence continues at coordinate 16,800 of NZ_JBNGOY010000007.1, forward strand.
TCTTCCTTGTAATACTGATCAATGGTATCACCAGGATAAGATAACTCACCAAAGTAATGTGCTCCGTTATCCTTCAATTTAACCGGGTATGAATAAGGTAATTTGCCCGATGGCGTTACATCACCCGACAAAATATCGGCTAAGGCGTTTCCGGCTTCACTACCATTATACCACGATTGAATCAAACCATCAACTTTATCGATCCATGGCATTTCAACCGCATTGCCACTTACGAGTACAACACCAGCTTGGGAGTTAACTTTCAATAGTTTATCAATTAGCTCATTCTGCCCAAAAGGTAACTTGTAGTGCTTGCGGTCAGCTCCCTCGCAATCTTGATAATGGTTTTTGTTTAAACCCCCAATAAACAATACAATATCCGCTTTGGAAGCCACTTCAAGGGCTGCATTCACCAAAGAATCAGCATCTAGTTCTGAAGCTATTTCGCGTCCATAAGCTGATGGCCCAGAAGCATAACCCAATGAGTAAATAATGTTGGCTTTGGCATATCTATTTTGAATGCCTTCCAAAGGTGAAACTTCGTATTTGGCTTTTAGCTCTGATGAACCTCCTCCCACCGTCATCGAACGATTTGCATTTTCACCAATCACTGCTATCGTTAATTCAGTATCGGGACTTATCGGGAAAAAATCATTCGCATTCTTTAGTAAGACAATGCCATCGGCTGCCACTTTGCGGGCTACCTGAGAATGCTCCACGTTATTCATTCTACCCGTAGGACGGCTTCCACTCATATTGGTGCGTAGCATCAAACGTAGAATCCGACTGACTTTATCATCCAATACTTCTTCACTAATTTCGCCCGCTTTTAACATTTCAAGGAAGGGTGTGGCCAGGTAATAATTATCGTAAGCCAAATCAATAGATGATGTTAATCCATTTGTCCATGAGCCCATTTCAATATCCAAGCCGTAAAGCGCAGCTTCTTTGGTATCATGTGCACTTCCCCAGTCACTCACTACCACACCATCAAAAGCCCAGTCTTCTTTTAGAATTTTATTGAGTAGTTTGTGATGGGTTGTATGCTGACCTCTAAATTGGTTATAAGCCCCCATTATAGCCCAAGTATGTCCATCTTGAACTGCTGTCTTAAAAGCAGGCAAATAAATTTCATGCAAGGCTCTATCACTAACATTCACACTAATGTGTCCCCTCCAATGCTCCTGGTTATTTAACACATAGTGTTTCACACAAGCAGCCACTCCATTCCTTTGAACGCCTTTGATATATGGCACAACCATTATGGATGCCAAATGAGGATCCTCACCCATGTATTCGAAATTACGACCATTCAATGGCGTTCGATAGATATTCACACCCGGTCCCAGTAAAATATCCTTTCTACGGTAACGGGCTTCCTCGCCAATGGCCACCCCATATTCGTAAGATAATTCAGGATTAAAACTAGCAGCCAAACATGTTAGCGCCGGAAAAGCGGTGATTGAATCATTGGTCCATCCAGCATAGCCCCAATTGTCCCAATTAATCTCCCCTCGAACCCCATGAGGACCATCCGACATCCATATTTCAGGAATGCCCAAACGTGGAACTCCGGGTGAACTAAACTTTGATTGGGCATGACACATAGCTACCTTCTCTTCCAGAGTCATTTCTTTTAAAAGCTCATCTATCTTCTTCTCCACATTAGCCTCTGTTTGGGCGTTTACTGTTGCCATTATTCCAAAGCCAATCACTATGTATATCAATAGCTTTCTCATATCTTTATTTTTTATTTACCATTACTTCAACGCTCTTCCCACGCTTGAAATGGATAATCAATTTTGAGTTATTAATATTATATCTGGCACCTATTACATCAATTCCATTAATGTTATATTTATTCCCAAAGTCTATTTCTACTTTTTGATTCAGAGCTGAAACCAATTTAACTTCAGCATTAGTCTTGTTCCATTTAATTTCATCGCATGCTATTCCTCCTCGCACCAAAACGCCATTTAATTGTCCTTCTGTCCAATCATCTGGCAATGCAGAAAATAAACTGATATATCCGGGGCTGCTATTTATAATCATCCTTGTCATTAATGATGGAATTCCACCACTGATATCCATATTAAAAAGATGCCCTGGATTGTGGGTAGTCGCCATGCTATTTGTCCAATAGAAGCGAGATAAGTATTCAAGTATTTCAGTAGCGGTTTCTTTATCGTACATATTCACAGCTGCAAAACCAAGATGACACATCCCAAAAGCCATTTCTCCACCTTGCTGTTGTTTGCGAATCTTCATCCTTTCTTTGATGGTTGTCTTAACCGCTTCCTGCAATTTTTCAGAAGTCAGAATTTCTTCATCAGGCACTTCGTAGACACCGTACAAATGGGATGCATGACGGTGTGCCTGGTTATCGGTCAAACCTTCCCAAAGCCATTCTCGTAATACACCATCCTCACTTATCTGATAGTCGGGCAAACTACTTAAAAATTCCTCTTTCTGCCTGATTTCTTTTTGACTTACTCCAAGCTTTTTGGCAGCGCTAATCCAGTTGCGTGTTAATTCCTTAATAATCATTACATCCATTGTAGCATTTATACAATTTTGCCAGCGATGCTCCAATGGATTATTTTCTGGTGAATAGGAAGGTACAACAATGTATTTTCCATCATCACCCATCGTTAAAAAATCTTCCCAAAATAACAAAGCCTCGGTCATAAAGGGAAAAGCTCGTTTTTTTAAGAATTCAATATCCTGCGTATATAAATAATAATCGTAGAAGTAAGAAGCCGCCCATCCTGCACCGCCATTCCAATATTCCATACACCAAGTTTCATCGTAATGGTTATTTAAACCATGAGAGCTGGTATGTGAAGGGATATGAATGCCATGGACACCATATAGCTGCTGAGCATTTATCCGATAATTGTCCATCATGCGCTCGTGATATTTAAAATAAGCCATCATTAGTTCGGGCATATTTCCATTAAGCAGATTTGAAATAGCAACTTGTACATTTCCATCATGGGTAAAATCAGAACTCCATGGAGGAGTCCATGTACCGCTCCAAATTCCTTGTAAGTTTGGAGGGTTGGTTCCTGTGGAGCATAAAATGTTATATCTGGCTGCTTCAAACTGGCGTTGCATTATTCCTACAGATGTATTTTGCCTGACCTTTGACACAAGCGTTTCGGAATTCATTTCCCGCTCTTCTTCTGAAACTGCCAAGGACAAGGATACGCGATTATATAATTTGCCATGACTTGCCTTCTGCTTATCAAGTAAGCTGGTGTAATTTGCATCAATACTATTAAGCTTATTCTTAAGATTCGATACCACTTCATGATTACTTCCCTTATAAGGCTCAATAGCAGTAATAATCAACACAGAAGTTACACCCTGTACTTTATATCGATTACCTGATTTTGTCAACTCTCCACCATCATTTATTACTTTTAATAGGCCATCGTAACCATCTGGTGAGTAGTTATGTGCTTTGCCATACTGGCAGTGATAATGTATAAACTCATCTTCAATGCTTGTGGTAGAATGAGTAATCAACTGATCCATAGTGGCATTTTGCTCCCAAGAATGCGGTTGTTTGTGTAATGAAATTTCTGCATCAATTGGCGAAGTCCCTTCGATAAAAGTAACAACAATGCCATCCGCTCTTGACACAAAGGTCTTTCGTGTGAAAGCACCTTGCTGGTCAGTCCACTCAACAATGGCTTCAGCCGTTTCGTAGTTAACCATTCGACGGTATTTATCCACATTTGAAGCTGGCATATCAATAGTGATATTGGCAGCAGGAACGAAGGAGTCCGTCCATCTTTTAGGACCATATTGTTCTTGCCATAAATCATAGCCCAACTCTGCAACTTCCTGGTATTTCCCCTCAAAGGACAACTGTTTAATCGTATCCTGATAATCCGTCATATCGGGAGGAATGACTGGTTTTTCATTGGGTAGAAACAACAATGCATGATTCAAAATGATTGTCTCCTCAAACGGATTGCCCATGACCATTGCCCCCATCTCGCCATTGCCCGTTAATAAGGCGTCTTCCCATTTAGCAGCTGGCAACCAACTAACAAAACCTTTTCGAGGAATAAATTGAATTTGGCCTTGAGCTTCCAGTGATTGTAGTTGAAATAATGCAAGGTAAACTAGGGTTAAGAACAGCCCCAATAATTGTTTCTTTTTTAAATGCATAGAATAAACATTATAGATACAAAAACCCGACAATCATTTGATTGCCGGGAAACTGATTTTCCCGGTTGGACCTACGGGAATTGAATCAATAATTGATCGCCAGTATAGTTTGCAACCTGACCATCAATTTCTTTAATAGCCTCTATACTTCTAGGACTATTTTCTGATACAAAAACGATATTGAACTGTCGTTCTTTAACCATTCCTTCATATTCGCCCTTGCGCTCTCCTATTGTTAAAGTCCTATTCGTTTGATCCCATTTTAATGGTATAGAACAAAACAATCCTTTCTCATAGTTGTAATTTAACCCTTCATCTTCATAAATTTCAAATGCCCCATCTTCTCCGGTATAAACAACTAATTTAATTGGCGCATCCAGTTTTTGGTCGGTGTATTCAATTTCAGGACCAAAAGGAATAATAGAACCAGCTTTGATAAATAATGGCATCTGCTCATATGGTGCATCCGCCATTATCGTTTGGCCACCCGGAAGCATTCTGCCATTATGGGCATTATACCACTTTGTGTCTTTAGGTAAATATACTTCTCGTTTGCGGGCTCCATACTCATAAACTGGGCATACCATTAACGACGGACCAAACATATATTGATCATCAATATTCTCCACCTTTTTATCATGAGCAAAATCCATTACCAAGGCACGCATCATGGTATAGTCATTAAAATAAACATGACCTGCTACCGAATAAATATAGGGCATTAAACGATAACGCAATTTATTATAGGCCACAATCGTTTTGTAAGCTTTATGATTTTCAGGTGCAATATGGAATACCTCACGGTAAGGATATTGCCCATGCGCACGATACAAAGGCACAAAAGTTCCAAATTGATACCAGCGTGTATTTAACTCACGCCACTCATCCAAATCTTTACTGCCTTCTTTTGCTGTTTCGTAACGCTTTTCGACACAGAAACCACCAATATCCATCGTCCAATATGGGATACCGGACAAGGCAAAGTTCATTCCAGCCGTTATCTGGGCTTTCATATCTTCCCAGCGAGTACCAATATCACCACTCCATGTAGCCGTTGCATAGCGCTGTAAGCCAGCAAAACCAGAACGCGTTAATAAGAAAACACGTTTATTTGGGTCTACACTTCTTTGTCCGTTATAAATAGCATCGGCATTGGCTAAGGAATAGGTATTAAAAAACTCGGTTGATGAACCAAGAGCAGTTGGTCCACAAAGCTCTTTACGGTATTCGATGCTGGCATTAGATAGAATATCAGGCTCAGAAGCATCCATCCACCAGGCGTCCATGCCATATTCGTAGATATTTTCTTTCATCTGATCCCAGAATAGTTCACGTGCTCCCTGGCTGTATGGGTCGTAGAACGAACCGATGTAGCCTTGTGAAATCCAATCACGAATACTGTCTTGTACCGCTCGTTGATACATATACCCCCTGGCATCCAACGCTTTGTAATTATCCGTATTATGATAAAACTTAGGCCATACCGATATCATACAACGCGCATTCATCTCGTGAATATCGTCCATCATCTTCTGCACATCAGGAAAACGTTTCGCATCAAATTCATGGCTTCCCCACTGGTCTTCTTCCCAATATGACCAATCCTGCACAATATTATCAATTGGAATATGACGCTTACGAAATTCCCCAAGTGTCCCAACAATCTCGTCCTGCGTTTTGTAACGCTCACGACTTTGCCAAAAACCATAGGCCCAACGCGGTAAAATGGTTGCTTTACCTGTTAATTGACGGTAACCACTAATAATCTTATCCATATTTTCACCATGAATAAAATAATAGTCGAGCTCTTGCCCCATTTCAGACCATAAGGCTAATTTACCCTGTTCTTTATCTGAACGAGGGCTAAAGGCTTTTAAGCCAATATAGGAAATACCTCCATCAGGCTTCCAATCTAGTTTGATAGGCACACGCTTACCCTTCTCCAACTGAACTGTAAACTTATAGGTGTTTGGATTCCAAGCGGTACGCCAACGCTCTTCCACCACTTCTTTACCATCTACTTCAACACTGGTGTATCCAGCATAGTACAATTTAAAATGATAGATTCCCGACTCTGGTGCTTCAATTTCACCTTCCCAAGTTATCCTTGAATTATTAAAAGGAAAATTTGCCGGGAAATTCTTAATAGACTCTAAATGTTCATAATCAATCTCAGCCTCATTCTGCTGAGCAAATATTTTGCCTTCTGCAGTAGTATATGTTGCTGTTAAACCACCTTCAACTCCTTCGTTGTTAAATAATTTAAATTGCGATAGCTGTCCATAATCGTTAGGGTTACCAAAGCGACTGTAAGAATAATTGTCCCACAAGATCCCATATTTTTTATTTGACACCACAAATGGCACAGATACTTTAGTATTGTATTGATACAGTTCTTCATTCTTACCTTTGTAGTTCCACTCATCACTCTGATGCTGGCCTAAACCATAAAACGCTTCATCATCGGGTGATTCAAATACCTGCTCAAATGTATAACCAGTATAACCATCAACTTCTATTGGTTTAAACTTCTTATGACTGCCAGAGCTTTCTTCCAATAAGGCATTTCCCTTTAAATCGTAAAAACTTAATTCACCAGTCTGCAGCGATGCTTTTACTAATAACTTGGCTGTCTTAATATGAAGTACTCCTTCTTGTTCAACAACATCAAATTTCACTTTATTGTCGAACTCCTTAACTATAATTAAGCTTTCCCTTTCTTTCATCGTCATCTCGGGAGTGGCCTTCACTCGGATAATATCATCGGAAACAATCTGTATTTTAATACTTTTTGCTCCATCTTTGGCCACCTCAACTGGATGAATTATTATTCCCTCCGGCGTTCGCTTATAGGCAGTTTTTGAACAAGAGAATAACACAAGTCCAACAACCATTATGACATAAAGCCTTTTTATCACAGTTCTCAATTTACTCATTATTTCTGATTTTAATTGTATACATTAATAATGGCCTCAATAGCTTCGGTATGCACCTGCTCGCCAGTTGAACGATTAAACAATCCTGAAGCATCCTTATCTGTGTATCCATTATCCCAATAGAAAGTAGTAATACCATTTGCTTTTGCTATTTCATTTACCTTTTGATGATAATAGTTACGCGACGCTTCATGCAAAGCCTGTTGATCTGCAGGCATATCTCCTCGTAACATGGCCGAATACTCTCCAATAATCACGGGTATATTATTATCGATATATTTTGTTTTTAGCTTTTGAAATTGCGCTTCCAGGTGGTCTTCCTGCCCCCAATCGGTAACATCTGTATAGCCTTCGCCCCATTGCGTTTTATAACCCTCATCAGTCTTAATAGTGAACTCATATGGATCATAGTAGTGGGCTTCAACTATAAGTCTGTTTTCTGTATCATCGCTTGGCATTGTGTGGTAATTAACTCCATGATCGATATTGGTATTGTAAGTTTGAACTACCAAGTTGCGGTAAGTATTTCGACCACCAGTAGCTCGCACAGCATCAACAAATGTTTGTACATAAGACTCTTGAACTTCTATATTTTCTGTACTTGGATTACCATAATTTTCTCTTACTTCATTGGTACCGGCAAACATTAAGTGCTCGTTATAGTCGCGGAAGTATTTGGCAATTTGTTTCCAAATTGCCGCTTGCTTTTCATTTACAGCATCCTGATGTTCATACATTGGATGTTCTTCTAACCAGCCACCATCCCAGTGAATATTAATAATGGCATACATATCTCGGCTTACGCAGCAGTCAACAACCTCTTTAACGCGTTGGAGCCAACTTTCTTTTATTGTGTAATCTTCCTGATTCTCAAGATAGCTATCCCAGGCACAAGGAATGCGTATTGCATTAAATCCTGCATCTTTAACGCCTTGAATCAATGTTTCAGACACCTTTGGATTACCCCAACCAGTTTCACCACCGGGCACTTCTAATGAATTTCCAATATTCCAACCAACAATCATCTTATTAGCTAATTCAGAGGCTGTACTTTCAACACCTGTCATGTCGGGTTCGATATAATCAGGTATTTCAGGATCAATCACCTCTTCTCCTGCCTCCTGGTTAATTGTAATTATAATTTCTTCAAGTGTCTCATCACTATCGATAATTGTAAGTGTTCCATTTCGTTCTTCTGCTTGTTGGTTCTCATCTATCGTAATCTTAACGGTAGCATCTCCCTTGGCTGTTGTAATTGAAGGACGAAAAAAAGAAGAATTATCATAAGTTATTCTCCATGTTGTATTGGATTTGATAGAAATATTGGATTCACTTCCTTCTGCGAAAGCACTAATATTCGTTGGCTCAACACTCAATTCATGAGTTGGTTCAGGTGGTTCTTCTCCCCCATTTGACTCACTACAGCTACTGAATATCAATGCCAGCATGGTGATTATTAAAATATTCATCTTCATATCTTTCCTAATTGCGCTCTTCGTTAATGATAAGGTTGGAATAACCGGAGATTAGACTAACCTCCGGTATTAAAGTTATTAGAATAAAACTACTTTATCAATTGTTGCTGTCACAGCATTAATATCACTAATTTCAGCAGCCATTCCTTTAATGTCAATAACAAAAACTGCTGCACCTTCACTCGTTGATGTAGGATCATACGAAACAGTGTAGGTGCCATCACCGGTCACTGAAGCAACTTGTTCTTGAGTTCCATCTCCCCAATACTGAGGCTCCCAGTCACCATCGGCCAATGAAAAAGCAGTATTATAATTACCCACTGCGTCATCTTGAAGCGTAATACCTCCTAATGTAAATGTTATTTCAATACGATTAGTGAATACCAGGTCATCTCTATTTAAAGGAGGATCAGCTGCAGTGCTGCTATAATCATTATATAATTCTAAACGCAAATTTCCGTTTTCTTCAAGGTCACCATAGACGAACTTAGTATTATCAAAAGCCAGTTCTGTTCCTTGAGGGGATCCTCCATCGTCAGAACCGCTAGCTTGTGGTACTAATTTATAACACATATACTCCGGTTTATCAGTGGCAAGTGCTCCTACCCACATCCCTGTTACATTTCCAGCTTCTTTTTCAATGGATAAAATACGCCACTGATTTTCGGCGGTCGTGCTTAAAGTTACCCAGCCACCACATATTATGAACTCAGGCTTAACACCATCAAAGGTATAGATACCTTTTTCATCCAATGTATAGGTACCTTCCGACTCTGTTCCATCGGGCAATACCATATGAACAGTATTATCTGCTGAATTCATGGTTAATGCAAAATCAACATAAGTAGGTGGTACATCAGCGTTCATACCCGTCCAATCAGCATAGGTATCTGGCGACACCCAATCGGCATTCATTAGCGAGCCATCAAGATTAGCCCAGTTAAATGGTGTTTCAGGCGATAATACCCATTTGATAGATGTGTTTATTACTTGAGAAACATCATCTTTCCAGCCATCAGGTAGAATTGGTTCCGGGTCTGGTAAATCCTCTGGCACATAGTTCTCAGCATATTCATCCGAAACAAAATTCCATACATACAAGTAATCTCCTTCTTCGTTAGTTCGTCTTACACCAACCATTAATTGTATTTCAGTTAGTTCGAGAATTACCAAATCATTATTCCAGTTAGTTGCATTAGCAATAAAATTATTTGAACGAAGAATAGTAGCATCTGTTGTTGTAATAGTATGATTATCTACATTCAAAGAATAAGTTCCTATTTCATCAACACCCTCCGTAACTTTATGAGTAGTCATAACGGCACCATCAATCAAACTAAAAGTCATTCTACTATCCTTATCAGCCTCTTCAATTATCCATTGATTATCACTCCAGGCTGGAGCCCATCCTATTACAGCAGTGCCTGCCTGCCATTCCACCCAAGTTGTTTGAGGTTCACAATAAGTTAAGGGACCTGCAGCAAGGCCATAGTCTCCATAATCTAATCTCCATGTTTTACTATTTCCAACTCCCCCAGAGAGAAACTCCCAAAGTGGATCATTAATGTATTCGAAGTTCGTTGTGGTAATTTCAACCTGCATCGTATCATCCTGAATATAACCACCTGCCGACATTACGCCATATGCAAAATCATAAACACCTGGGAATGCTAATTTAACGGTATCTTTTTCACGTGTTGAACGCCCCAATGGTGTAATCCAATGTGGAGCAGCATCGTCTGTTAAACTCTCAAGCAGCACCATATTAGGGTCTTCAGCATCTTGTACTATACTGTATTTTAATGCATCCTTTGAGATGGTATTACCCAGCTCAAAATCATCGGGCTGACAAGCTACAAAGCCAAGGGCCAGCACCATGACAGCTATGACAATATGAAATATATTTTTCTTCATCTTTTTGTTGTTTAAGTTATTACCAACCGGCATTTTGAGTTAACACACCTGCTGAGCGAGTAATTTGCTGTTGAGGAATTTGCATCAAACCTTTGGTTTCGGTTACCTTAGCTGATTGAATGACCTTATCAGTTTCAACACCACCATTCAATACTTTTGTAGTTGTACCAATAGCATTGGCTGCCACATCAACTCCCTGACGCAATAAATCCCAGTAACGAATACCTTCAAAAGCAAATTCGTAACGACGCTCTACCATAATATTCTCCTTAGTCAGGGCTTTCGGATCCAGGCCGGCACGACGACGCACTTCATCAAAATAACTTTGTGCATTAGCACTACCAAGCTCAGCTGCCATTAACATAACATCCGCATAACGTATGACCACATAATCCTGAAACTGGCTAATCATAAAATTCTCTCCACCATTAATTTCCGAAACATCTCCTACATTTATCTCTCCTGTTTCTTCGTCTTTATACGGACTGGCCATTGGCGTATACTTCTTTACTGTATACCCAGTATATTCACGCTGTCCACCATTATCGAATGAGAGGTCTTCACCTATAATCGAAATGATTGATGCTTCTTTGCGAGTATCTCCATCTTCATATGCTGCATACAAATCAGCTGAAACTGTACAGGCACCCCAACCTTTGCTATAAGGCACATTGTATTCCGTAGCACGCAATCCCATCATTACCAGCCAATGGTTTCCATCAGTGTTACCATTCCAGTCGGATGTAATGTTATGCTTAATTGCAAAAATGGTTTCCTGATTATCCTTACCTGCATAACTTGATTCCAATCCATCGCCGGCTTCGTTTACCATTGCAGATGCTGCCGGCCACAAGTTTTTGAATTCATCAACAAGGCCATAATCACTAACACCCAAAACATCTTCCAACCCTTGTAAAACAGTACTTTTATCAACAACTCCAACTAAGTCTGTTTTTTGATAATAACCTGTGTAAAACAAGAATACACGAGCAAGCAAAGCTTTTGCAGCATATTGATTAACCCGCCCGGGTTCAACTACATTTGTTCCGTTTTCAGCTGCAAACTTCAAATCTTCGGCTATAACTTTATATGTATCATCAATGGGAGCTTGTGGAATATTTCCACTCTCCGGTTCTGTTAATAATGGCACACGTTCCCATATACGTACCATATCAAAGTAACAGTAAGCACGAAGGAAACGGGCTTGAGCTTCGATATTTGTTTTAAAAGCTAAATCGTCTTCCCAATCAATCTGATCCATTTTTTTTAGGAGCATATTCATTCGGTAAATGGCTTTGTAATAATTTTTCCAGTTATCGTTAAGAATATCTGTTTCACCTGGTGAGCGATTAATATCAAACTCATCTAGAACTTGGTAATTATAAGCATCATTATTCCCTGTTGCTCCAAAAGTATTGTCCGATATCACCTCAGATAATACCGGGAAAGCAACACCTGACGCATATAAGACTTGAATTCCATCGTAACAACCTATTATGGCCTTTTCAGCATCAGCTTTTGTCTTATAAAAGTTCTGTTCAGTTATATCGGTAATAGGCTCACTATCTAAAAAGCTATCGGAGCAAGCTGATGCCAAAAGAGCAACTAATAGAACTATATATATTGAAATTTTCTTCATTTCTCTTTCATTTAAAATTTAACATTTACACCTAGCAAAAATGTGCGTGGTCGCGGATAAAAACCTAAATCCACACCAGATGACCCACCCTCTAAGCCATATCCTACTTCAGGATCCATTCCATCATACTTAGTAAATGTGAATACATTCTGACCAGTAGCATAGAGGCGAACTTGCTTAAATAAGCCACTTTGGATAATATTTGAAAAATCGTATCCTAAGGTTACATTGCTAATTCTAAGGAAGTCACCATCTTGAACGTATATATCAGAGAATTGCCAATTCACATTGGTTTCAGTTACTCTAGGTGTATGGTTTGATGTTCCTTCTCCATGCCAACGACCGAGAATAGCCTTTGTATAATTAGCATAACCGTTGGATTGGTTTCGGTAGGATTGAACAATCTGATTACCAGCAACACCATTCGCTAATACAGAGAAGTCAAAACCTTTATAACTAAAACCTAAATTAAAACCATAAGTGTAATCCGGATTTGGATCACCTATCATACCTTTATCATCATCATCAATCACGCCATCGTCGTTGCGATCGATATATATTAGGTCACCTGGTTTAGCATTTGGCTGAATAAGTGTACCATCGGTACTCTTGTGGTTAGCTACTTCTGCTTCGTTCTGAAAAACACCCCCTGTTGACCATCCCCAGAAATAACCTACCGGCATGCCTGTTTCGGCTCTGCGATAAAATTCGCCAGCATTATCGTATAATTGATTAGTTAAGCCATGAACAATCCCATCTTCTGTTGGCACATCTGTTACTTCATTTTTGTTTTTTGCAATATTTGCGCTTATAAAGTATTTAAAATCACCAATATTGTCATTCCAGTTTAATGCTAATTCTATACCTGTGTTTTTAACGGTACCTCCATTAAAGAATGGTGCATCGGCGCCATCGGTTGCATAACCCGGCTTCTCAAGTAGCCAATCTTTAGTTTGCTTATCGTACCAATCAAAATTTACACCTAAGCGAGCATCAATAAAACGAGCATCAAAACCAATATTTATCTGTTCTGAGGTTTCCCAAACAATATCAGGATTACCCAATCGACTTGGGTAAGCCCCAACAGAATTACCTGATGCATCAAAATCGGCCGAACCAAAATAGTAATTAGATGTTCCAATGCTTATTGGCGCTAAATACTGCCAGGCTGCAATATTCTGGTTACCAACTTGTCCCCAACTTGCGCGAAGCTTAAAGAAATCCATCCAATCCTGTCCGGTAGCAAATTCCTCATTGGTGAGAACCCAGCCTGCTGAAACTGACGGAAAATACCCCCAACGATTACCCTTAGCAAAACGAGAAGAACCATCTGCTCTAAATGTAGCATTCAACATATAACGTTCATCATAGTTATAACTCAGACGTCCAAAATATGACAAAAGCATAGACTCATCAAAAGGTGCTCCACCAAATGATAGTCTAGTTAAATCAGTATTTGTTGTATTATCAATATAAGCATGATCAAGATCTGAAATCGTCAAATCAGAGTTACTAACACTAACCCATGATCCTTGATTCTGATATGCGGACATACCAGCCATAGCCGTCATAGAATGCTTATCTATTGTCAAGTCATACGTGGCATAGTTATCCCATGTCAATGCCAGGCCTTTGTTCATCGTTTGGCTAGCCGAATCGAATAAACGTTGGGAATAAATTGATAATTGATATTGCGGTGAATATGAACGTCCTTCTCCTGTATAAAAATCAACGCCTAAACGCGTTCTGAATTTCAAGCCTTTAACTGGATTAATTTCCAAATAAACATCACCAAACAGTTTTTGATTATTGTTACGGCTCTGATTATTTAATACCATTGATGCATAGGGGTTACTTTCTCCATCAAACCAAGGCACCCATTCTTGACCCTGGTACATTACTCCAGCACCTGCCGTGTTATTTAAATAATCTCCATTATCATCATACATTGGTAAAAAAGGACTTGTATTAAAAGCACCCCTTAATGAATTATTATATTGGTTCCCTACAGAAATACCATTTTTATCAACATAGCTGAATGTTAAGTGCTGTCCAACTTTTACTATATCATCAAACAGCTTATGTTCTGTATTAACCCTAAAAACATATCTATTGTAGTCCGAAACATCAGGACCACCCATTACTCCTTCTTGTCCTGTATATGACATGGACATGGAATAAACAGATACATCATTACCTCCGTTCAAGCCGAATGAATAGTTTTGAGTAACTGCATTGGGATAGATCATCTCATCAATCCAGTCGGTTCCTTCACCCATGGCTTCAATTTCATTTTGTGTAAAATGAGCACTCTTGCCTGAATTGATAGCGGCTTCATTCATTATAACAGCATATTCTTTACTGTTCAACATACTGATTTGACGCGATGGATTCTGAACACCATAATAGGCATCAAAATTTACATTCATTTTACCTGCCTTACCTGTTTTGGTTGTTATTAAAACTACACCATTGGCAGCCTGTGAACCATAAATCGCAGCTGAAGCGGCATCTTTTAAAATATCTATACTTTCAATATCTGCATTATTCAAATAGGAAATATCACCTGTTTGCACTCCATCAACAACATATAAAGGACCAGAATTACCTATGGTTCCAACTCCGCGAATTCGCACATTCATACCTTCTCCTGGCTGACCTGATGTAGATGTTATTTGAACTCCGGCTGTTTGCCCTTGCAAGCCTTCCAGGGCACTGGTTGTACTTTGTTTAGCAATATCATCTCCACTAACCTGAACCGTTGCACCAGTTACCAATTTCTTTTGCTGAACTCCATATCCAACAACTACAACCTCATCGAACTCAGAAATATTCTCAATCAATCTGACATCAATAATTGATTGATTCGAAATTACAATCTCTTGATTTTTAAACCCTATGAAGGAAAAGATAATAACATCTCCTTCCTGGACTGTAATTGAATAATTCCCATTAACATCTGTGATACCTCCAGAAGTGGTTCCTTTAACCATCACGTTAGTTCCTGGTATTGGTTGATTATCATTAGCTGACACCACATTACCAGTAATGGTTCTTTTTTCTTGTGCATTTGTTACCATCGCAGTGAGTAACATAAAAGCAAGAACAGCTATGTACCTATAATTAATAGGTATTAATCCAGCTGAAATTGCATTCCGTGCTTTTTTCATAATCATAAAATCAGATTTAAGTAAAACTCGATTATTTAATCTGCACAAATCTATTAGTGAAGCCTCCGAGTGTCATTAACAATTGTTAACAGTGACTACAGGAATGATAACAGCACCCTCAATAATGATAACTAATCAAGCATCAAATGTTAACAATAAACAGCATATCTATATAGTTATCTAGGCATTACACAGCTATTAACTATTTATTATTAGATTCTCATTTTAAATCCATAGTATAATGCTAGAATGATTATCTAATAGGTTTGATTTAATTAAAAAAGCCTGTACAACGTTTTGCACAGGCTTTTTAATTCGGTAAAATAGTTTGAAGACCTCTACCGTTGATAATTTGATTCTTATATATTGTTATGCTCGGTAAAAACTCCAAGTTTTAGGTACTTGTTATAAATAACAGTATAAGCATCTACATTTTTTGCTATTGGATGATATTCTTTCTCAAACCCCTTACCCATAGCCTTTTGCGCATCTTCCACTTTCTCATAAGCACCTGCTGCTGTGGCAGCAAACATAGCTGCTCCAAAGGCACAAGTTTGCTCAGTTGTAGCTACTTTTATTGGCATATTTAATACATCTGCTAAGGTTTGCATCACAAAAGGTGATTTTTTAGCTACGCCTCCTAAGCCAATAATTCCATTAATTTCCACCCCTTCACGAGCAAATCGGTCAACAATGGCTTTTGAACCAAAGGCTGTTGCTTCAACCAAAGCGCGGAAAATACGAGGTGCTGTTGTACCCAGCTTTAAACCGGCAATAGAACCAGTTACTTCCTGACTGGCATCAGGCGTACGACGACCATTCATCCAGTCAACCGCAAGCACGGTTGATTCTTCCATCGGAATAGCCATTGCTTCTTCAGCTAGTTGAGGAATGATGGCATCCATTGTTTCGTCAATTAATTTGGCCTTTGTTGCAGCATCAACAATTTCTGATTTTGCTAGAATATTTTCGATAGGCCAGGCCAAAACCTTTTTAAACCACGCATAGATATCACCAAAAGCAGACTGACCAGCTTCTAAGCCAACATAACCTGGAACAACCGAACCATCAACCTGACCACAAATACCGGCAATTAACTTATCTCCGATTTGCTCATAAGGAGCAATCATGATATCGCAAGTTGATGTACCAATAGCGCGAGCCAATACATTAGGTGTTACTTCGCCACCAACTGCTCCCATATGACAATCGAAAGCGCCTACACCAACTTTTACATTGGTTGTTAAACCAAGGCGTTCTGCCCATTCTGTCGTCAGATTACCAACAGCTACATCACTGGTGTAGGTATCTTTATACAATCGATCACGATAGCCGTCTAAAACAGGATCTAATGCACTCAAGAATTCTTGTGGCGGCAAGCCGCCCCAGCTCTCATG
Organism: Carboxylicivirga fragile; assembly: GCF_050589805.1. Lineage (NCBI taxonomy): Bacteria > Pseudomonadati > Bacteroidota > Bacteroidia > Marinilabiliales > Marinilabiliaceae > Carboxylicivirga > Carboxylicivirga fragile. The sequence goes on from NZ_JBNGOY010000007.1 coordinate 33,513, forward strand.
CCACATAGACTTATGACCCGCTGCACAACGGCTCCGAGGTACCTCCAATGGATTTTCTTTACCCGTTATAAGAGCTGGCATCCAATCGCAATGCTCTATCCATGAAAAGGAAGCGTTTCGTACGGCTTCATCTTCGCGTAAGACATGTAAAACCTTTGCCCATACCCATTCTGATGAATAAATACCACCTTCGTATTTTGTAAAATCTTGCTTAAATACATTTGGCATGTGGAATGTTGGATGAATCCGCTGAATTGTTTCAGGTGTTCTTCCTTCACTCCAATTATGAGCCAGTTCGTTTATTTCTGCTGCTTCTTTTACAGCTGTATGGTCTTTCCACAATACAAACATAGCATTGGGATTCTCGGCAAATTCTGGCAATAAAGCAAGAGGTGTTCCTTGCTCATTGACCATAACGGGTGTACTTCCGGTCGTGTCAAAAGACATTCCAATTATATTTTCGGCAATCCCATCACCCGCTTTCGCTAAGGCATCTTTTACGATGTACTCCATCACTTCAATGTAATCCAAAGGATGTTGACGATACATGTCCTTAGCTGGTTCACAATACTTACCTTCTATCCAACGTGGATAATATTTTACCGATGATGCTAATTCCTCACCTGTTGCCACGTCCACAATTACCGAACGGGCTGAATCAGAACCGTAGTCTAATCCGATTACATATTGTTTTTTCATTTGTTTTGATTTATTAAATTCATACACAAAGCATCGACTGTAATTCCTCGTGCTTGACATATTTCAACCTGATTAAATATCATAGTCCCTCCAGAACGCATATTTAAAACAGCTATTAGTCTTTTATTAGTCTTTTTATATGCTTTAATCAGAATTTTATTTGAGGGCTGCCCATTATACAGACAAATTCCTTTCTTACTATAAATAGTAACATACTCTATCATCTCTGAAGACTTTATCTGCTCCATCATCCTATCCTTTATCTCCATATCAACCTCTCAATTAAAACACTAAAAATTCACCATGGCTTTAATCACGCCATTCTTGTATAGAGTAACATTTTCAAATGCTTCTGCTGCTTCACTATACGAGTAATTATGAGTAATCATTTGCTCATAATATTTTGGATTGGCAGTAATCATTTCAATGGCCTCTTCAAATGAGTTATTCTGTCGACGAACATTCTGAACACATATTTCTTTTCGTCGCATCAGGTCCATATTAAACTGTAAATGCTTGGTTTCAGGAATACCCACAAACATCAATTTACCACCAGGTTTGAGTATTCGTAAGGCCTGGTCTAGTGCCTCTTGTTTGCCACAACATTCATACACTACATCAAAGCCTACTTTATTCTTTTCCAATAACGATTCCTCGTCATCAGGGTAAGTACAGGACTGTGCCCCCATTCTCAAGGCAAACTCTTGTCGGTATGGAAGTGGTTCAGTCATTATCACTTGTTCCTGACCAAATTCAAGGCAAGAAGCAAGAACACTTAAACCGATTGGCCCAGCGCCAAGAATAGCCGCTTTCGTATTAGCCTGTTTCATACCTGAAAGCTTGAATGCATATAGACCAATGGATAAGGGTTCGGCTAAAACTGCTAGTTGAGGCGTTAATTGCTCTGATACTTTTATACAACAGCTCTCTGGCATGATATAATATTCACTCATGCAGCCCTCTGCCTGACCAGGACATCCTAAAAAGCGCTGATTCAGGCAGGTGTGACGTCGGTCGTTTAAGCACTCTGAACACTCTCCACAGTAGATAGTTGGTTCAATAGCCACTTTGTCTCCAATTTGTAAGCTTGTGACTTCTGAACCTATTGCCACCACTTCACCTGCGGCTTCGTGACCAACACCCCATGGGTATTGAAGTACCTGCGAGCCAATACTGCCTTCATTATAGTAATGAATATCTGAACCACAAACGCCCACTGAGCGGATAGCTACTTTCACATCATGACTATTCAGCTTATTTGGTTCTTTGACATCAACCACATCAACCTGACGAATACCTGTTATTCTTACAGCTTTCATAGTTACCTATTTCCCTTGCCCGTAATAAGCATTTTTTCCATGCTTGCGGTTAAAATGCTTCTCAACTAAATCAGCATTCATATCGGTTTGCGAATTTATCTGCTTGGCTACATACGCCATTTTTGCCACTTGCTCCAATACTACACTGTTATGAACGGCATCATGTGCATCTTTACCCCAGGTAAAAGGGCCGTGGTTCTTCACTACTACACCCGGCACATGCATGGGGTTTCTTTCTTTGAATGATTCGACAATAACAGTACCCGTCTCTTTCTCATAGGCCGTTTCAATTTCGGCTTTGGTCATCGCTCGTGCACATGGTATATCGCCATAAAAATAGTCGGCATGCGTTGTGCCCAATACTGGCAAATCTATGCCTGCTTGCGACCAAGCTGTGGCATAGGTGGAGTGCGTATGCACAACACCTCCTACCTCCGGAAAAGCTTTGTACAATTCCAGATGTGTTGGCGTATCGGATGAAGGACGCATATCGCCCTCCACCACATTACCTTCTAAATCCACCACAACCATATCAGATGCTTTCATCACATCATATTCCACACCACTGGGTTTAATCACCACTAATCCCTTTTCGCGGTCAATGGCACTTACGTTTCCCCATGTGAAAATCACTAGGTTATGCTTCACCAAATCAAGGTTGGCTTTAAAAACTTCTTTTTTTAATTGTTCTAACATCTTCTTATTGATTTACCAGAAATAAATGTAGAATGCGGCTGTTAAGCCAAGAATTACAACTGTATGTATTACGTCCCAATGGTTCCAGCTAGAACGCGTGGCCGCAATTTGTTCTGGTGTTGATGTTCCAAATACCAAGCCTTGTATTTTTTCTTCAGAAGGAGCTTCCGTAAAGAAACTAACTATTACCACAACAAGTATACAGGCCAGTAACATCCATCCGCAGAAAAACAACCAATTAGTATCAAAAAATACCGTTTTAAATAAAGAATCTCCAGCCGTTTCAACAGTATTGTAATATACTTTAGCTCCAAGTCGAGTTATACCAATAATAAAACCCGACATTAATCCCCAGAATCCTCCTTTAGCAGATGCTCGTTTCCAGGCAATCCCCATTAAGAATGCAGCAGCAATACCAGGAGCTAATACCGATTGAACATCTTGTAAATATTCATACAATACATCTCCGATACTTCGCATTATTGGTATCCACAAAATACCTAAGGTTACGATAACTACCGTAGCTACCTGACCAATCTTTACTAATTTCTTCTCTGGGGTATCTGGCTTATATCGTTTATAAAAATCAATTGTAAACAACATTGCCGAAGAGTTAAATAACGAAGCTAAAGAACTCATTAATGCTGCTAAAATACCGCAAACAACTAATCCCTTTACTCCTGCAGGAAGTAACTGCGCAACCAATGAAGGAAAGGCCGCATCTGCACTAGGTAGAACATATAATTCCCCATTCAACATCACATCTCCTTTAGCACTCATTGCATAAGCAATCATACCAGGAATAAGAAATAAAAATACAGGTAGTAATTTTAAATATGCCCCAAAGATAGTTCCCCTACGAGCATGTTTTTCATTTTTACCAGACAATACACGTTGTACAATAAACTGATCTGTACACCAATACCAGAAACCAATGACAGCTGAACCAATTAGTGCACCCAACCAAGGAAAATCAGCATCTCTATTATCTCTGATTAAATTCACCATACTATCGCCATATTCATTAACTGATGTAGCACCTGTTATAGCTAGTACTTGTTCCCAGCCTCCTACAGCTTTTAAACCAAGAACAACTATAATTAATGACCCTCCTAATAATATTGGTGTTTGTAGTACAGATGTATATAATACAGACTTCATTCCTCCGAAAATGGTATATACAGCTGTTAATAAAACTAATCCGATAGCAGAAATCCAAAAGAAATCAATCCCCCACATTTCCTCAATACCAAATACTTGTTGAAATACAAGTCCTCCAGCATATACAGTTACGGCTACTTTTGTTAACACATAACTTACTAAAGATATCAGCGACAATACAGTCCTTGACTCTTTATTATATCTACGTTCCAGGAATTCTGGCATAGTAAGTACCATACTTCTGGAATAAAAAGGAACAAAAACCCATCCCAGAATCAATATCATCCAACCTTGAATTTCCCAGTGGGCCATTGCCATACCACTCGAAGCTCCAGCACCTGCCAAACCTATCAAGTGTTCTGATCCAATATTGGAAGCAAAAATAGACGCTCCAATAGCAATCCAGGAAGCATCACGGCCGCCTAGAAAATAATCTTCAGAGTTCGCATTCTTTTGGCTAACAACCCATAAAATTATGGCCACCAACAGAACGAAAAACACACCAATAACAATCCAATCTAATGTTACCATTTTATTAGTTTTAAAGAGAGTTGGCTTTTATCTAGAGCCAACCTCTTATTTAATGACTATAAACCTTTTGCTAAATGATAGTAAAGATCATTCCACTGTAATTCTTTTTTGAACTCTGGAATTTTCGTACCCTTATCAATAACCACAGCCTCAATTCCTGCCATTTCAGCAAAATCTTGTAAATCTTCAACTGTTAAGTCATATGAAAAACTAGTATGATGCGTACCTCCAGCTAAAATCCATGCAGCTGCTCCTACTTCAAAATTTGGTTGTGGAATCCATAGTGCACTCGCCACAGGAAGCTTAGGTAACTCTTGTGAGTCAATACAGTCAACCGTATTAATAATCATTCTAAAACGGCTTCCCATATCAATAACTGTTGCAGCAACTCCTGAACCTGTTTTACTTGTAAATACAAGGCGAGCTGGATCATTTTTGCCACCAATTCCTAATGGGTGTACTTCTAACTTTGGTTTATGATCTGCTATTAAAGGACATACCTCTAACATATGAGCTTGTAAAATCGAACTTTTTTCTCCATCGAAATTCAAGGTATAATCCTCTAAGAATGAACATCCTTTGTAATCAGACATTCCTTGACTCATGAACCACATCTGACGACATAATGCTGCTGTTTTCCAGTCTCCCTCAGCACCAAAGCCATAACCATCAGCCATTAATCGCTGCGATGCTAAACCAGGCAATTGGTCTACCCCTTCTAAATCATCGAAATTAGTGGTGAAAGCCTTAGCTCCCTTTTTCTCCAGATAACGACGCAAGCCTATTTCTATTCGAGCTGCATGTACCACTTGATTACGTGCTTCTCCGCCTTCTTTACAATTATCAGCTAAATCATATTCAGACTCATAAATTTTAACCAGTTCGGCGACATCTTCATCACTCACATTATCCTGAACTTTTACTAAATCCGCAATTGGACTATAGTCTACATGATAACCGAAAACTCTTTCTGCTTCAACCTTATCTCCATCAGTTACAGCAACATTATTCATTTGATCGCCAAAACGAATAATTAACATATCTTGAGAGTCAGCCCACGCAGCTGCAACACGCGACCATCCTGCCACTTTTGAAACAACTTTTGGATCCTGCCAATGCCCCACTACTACTTTACGATCCATGCGCATACGTGCCATTATATGACCAAACTCTCTATCTCCGTGAGCGCTTTGATTTAAATTCATAAAATCCATGTCTATCTCTTTCCATGGAATTTCTTTATTATACTGTGTATGTAAATGAAGTATAGGTTTTCTTAACTCCTGAAGCCCGTGAATCCACATTTTAGCGGGTGAAAAGGTATGCATCCAAGTAATTAAACCGATACAATTCTCTGCACCATTTGCTTCTCTGCAGATTTTATGTATTTCTGCGGAACCAGTTCCTGTAGGCTTACAAACTACCTTTACAGGAATATCTGATGAAGCATCAAATGCTGCAGCAATTTCTTTTGAATGTGAAGCAACTTGATCTAAAGTTTTTTGCCCATACAAATGCTGACTACCAGTAACCAACCAAACCTCTAACTGATTTAATGTTTTCATAATAACTTGATTTAACTTCGCCCATAATTAAAGAATCAACTACTATATTGTATATCTCTCTTTTACAGACTATTTAATTTTTATAATTGATTTTTATTCATTATATATAGTACTTTGTACTATTATACTATCAAAAAATTTTAAATTTTCACAATACGTTCAAAAGACTTGTCCTTTGCACCATCAATAAATTTAAAATAATAGGCACCACGTCTCGATTCTGTTGTATTTCTTTCATCTAAACGTTGAAGTACTTTTAAAGACAATACTTTCTTTCTAAAATTACCAGTATCTAATTCTTTCTGAAAAATAGCTTCATATAATTTACGCAACTGTAATAAGGTGAATTGATCTGGTAATAGCTCACTTCCCACCAACTCCAGTCCAGCCTTAATTTGCAATTTCTCCAGTGCTTTATCAACCATTTCTTTATGATCAAAGACTAGGTTTGGTAGAGCTTTCAAGGACCACCAATGTGCACCGTTTTCCTTTACTTTATCTGCTTTATGCTTATCTATTCTAATGAGTGCAAAATAAGTTAAACTAATAACCCTATCTTCACTATCCCTATCAGGGTTTGTAAATGCCTGCACTTGTTCTAAATAAATATCGTCTAATCCAGTAATATTCTTTAGAATCCGACGAGCAGCTGTATCCGACGATTCTTCTTCTCCAACAAACCCTCCCATTAACGACCATTGCCCTTTAGCCGGTTCAAAGCCGCGGTGATAAAGCAATAATTTTAAATCGTCATCAACATAGCCGAAAATAACACAGTCGATGGCGACAAAATATTTGGAAAATTTGTTGTACTTTTCTCCCATAATTATCATATCTAGAACAAATATATTAATAGTATTTGGTACTATTATATTTTAAGTACACTTTTTTTGCTAATTCTTTCATAGCCCTCACTTTACATTAATTCAATTCAAAAATACTTCACCGATTCTAACCAATCAAAGAAGAACACTCTTTTACGACGTTAACTCAATTAATCTAGGTTCTATTATATCCTTTAAATTTGTTACGTTTCATAGTAACATTTCACTTTTGAGTTATCAAATCTCGTAACCTTTTCTGCATACATTACTCAATTAGAGGCAATAATTTAATCACACCATAACTACTCCTCATTTTGTCTAAAATCAGGAAATCCATCCATAGTCCAGTTAATTACCCTTGCACGAGTATGCCGATTGGGATCGGTTAAAGGAGAACCTCTTAAGCGCTTGTAATTTCTGGCATGATAAATCATAACATCCGTTGTTCCATCTTCAGAAACTGTAAAAGAGTTATGTCCCGGACCAAACCGATTCATTTCCTCGTTTGTAAAAAAAACTGGTTCTTCTGACTTATTCCATGATTCAGCATCTAATAAATCCGCATTTTCGTCAGCCCAAAGAAGTCCGACACAATAAGTATCATCAGTAGCACTTGCCGAATAAGTCATGAATATTTTCCCATTCTTTTTTAATATTGCAGGCCCCTCATTCACACTATAACCCTTTCTTTCCCAATCAAATTCGGGATTACTAATCACAACTTCCTTTCCCTTTAACTTGATTGGCGAATCCATTTCTGAAATCAACAAGGACGTATTTTCACCTTCTCTAACATGTTGTGCCCATACATAATACTTTCTCCCTTTATGCTCAAAAAAAGTGGCATCAAGTGAAAAAGAGTCATGCGCAGTTAAAATTCGCCCTTCTTCTTTCCATTCTCCCTGCATGGGGTCCTGCGAATCATTTGAAAGGGCATACATTCGGATATTCCAGGCCTTTTCAGTTTCTCCAGCGGCAAAATAAATGTACCACTTGCCATCAATCCGATGAAGCTCAGGGGCCCAAATATTGTTCCCCATCACCCCTTTGTCATATTTTCGCCAGATTACCCTAGCTTCAGCAGCAGACAAGCCATTTATTGTGTTGGATTGACGCATCTCTATCCTATCGTATTCAGGAGCTGTAGCCACGTAATAGTAAACATTATCAACTTTTAAGACCCAAGGATCTGCCCGTTGCTTGACAACTGGATTGTTGTATTTAATATCGGACTGACAACCTGTTAGTATACTCATCAAAAGAAGTATACTTTGGATGCTATTGATAATTCTATTCTTGTACTCTAAATGCATACACACATCTTACGGATCAACCTAATTATTTTTCCAATGAAATTAAAACTACTGATTTAGCTGGAATCTTAAGTTTAAGCTTCCCTTTCTTTGGTTGTTTTAGAGAAAATTGCTTAAGCGTTACCTCTTCTTCTTTCCCAAACTCATTCAATGAATTAATTTTTTCACCTCCAATGATCTGACCAGAAGCTTTTGTGTATTTCTCACCCAGGATATCGTATTCAAACTCAACATCATTATTCGGATCCAGGTTACAAACAGTCAGGTTTAACTTTCCATCCTTTGTTGAAGCCGAAGCATGAAGAACCGGCAACTTCTCTCCTCCAACTTCATAATCGTCACATTCTATGCTTAATGGAACCAATGTAGCATCTTGATGAACGCTATACATTTTAAATACATAGTACGTTGGTGTTAAAACCATTGTCTCACCCTTAGTCAATATCACCGCCTGAATTACGTTAACCATCTGGGCGATGTTGGCCATTTTGATGCGATCAGCGTGGTTGTTGAACATGTTCAACTGCATACCGGCACAAAGCGCATCCCTTAATGTATTCTGTTGAAACAAAAAGCCTGGATTGGTTCCCGGCTCAACATCATACCACGAGCCCCACTCATCAACAATCATATCAATCTCTTTATTCGGATCATACTTATCCATAATGGCAGAATGATTATTAATAAGCTCTTCCATATACAGAGCTTTTTGCAAGGTAAGATGGTATTCTGCTTCATCAAATTCAGTCGCTGAACCTTTGTTACTCCAGCCTCCAGGGTGCACATAATAGTGAAGTGAAAGTCCATCTACAATATGCTTATGATGAACCAGTTTTTTCATCATCACTTCAGTCCAATTATAATCTGCAACATTCGCACCCCCAGCGATTTTGTAATCTGCACCATGGCAATAAGTCGCATAATTACGGTATAAATCAGCATAATACTCCGGTGTCATATTACCTCCACAGCCCCAGTTTTCGTTGCCTATTCCCCAATATTTTACTTTCCAGGGCTCATCACGACCATTCTCTTTTCTCCATTCGGTCATTGGACTCTTATTTGGCGAAGTCATATACTCCACCCACTCTTTGGCTTCGCGAACCGAACCCGAACCTACATTAAGGTTTATGTATGCTTCGGCTCCAATCAACTCACAGAAGTCCATAAACTCATGTGTTCCAAAACTATTATCTTCCGTAACACCACCCCAGTGCACATTAACAATTGATGGGCGAATCTTTTTTGAGCCAACTCCATCTTTCCAGTTATATGTATCCGCAAAACACCCTCCTGGCCATCTCAATAAAGGGATGTTCATTTCTTGTAAAGCGTCGATGACGTCTACCCTAAAGCCCTTGATATTATCAATCAACGATGTGTCCCCAACATAAAACCCATCATAGATACAACGACCTAAATGCTCAGCAAAGTGACCATAAATATCTCTGTTTATTTTTGTTTTAGCCGAGTCTGTATGCGCGGTAATTTTGTTTTGTGCAAATACTGTTGACGAAACCAACAATAATGCGGCAATAAAAAAAGATTGAAGTCTCATGTTATAATGTTTATTTTAATTTATCTTACTTTCTTTCCCCATATTCCATGACCATTAGGCAATATTCCGCTAAATAAAATGGTCTCGCGCTCCTGCTCCCAGTCGCACCCTCTGAATATGGCACATTCGATTGGCTTGTTCTCATCATCAAGCAGTGTTAGTACACCATCAATGTATTCAAACGACTTTATGCCAGCTATTTCTCTCCCTTGAACCTCGCCGTCTGCATCAAATATTGCTTCTTTTGACACATTAAATGCCGTGGGCTTATATTGCCAGCCACCAGGGGCTCTCAGCTTCTTATCTAAAATATCTTTCAGCTCGATAATTTCCCACGAACCAGCTAACTCAGCCTTATTGATTTCACTCTGATCATCAAGTGCATTGTACCGTTCAGGAGATAAAACCGGCCATCCGTTTGATAACCACTTGACTTCGCGCACATGCATTTGAAGCATCAGGTTATCGGGTGCCAAACGTCCCTGATGCATCACATAATACTTCCCTTCATCATTTAGCACAGCATTGTGAGCAACTCCAGACCATCCAACATGATTATTAAACATATAGCTATAGGTTAAAATCGGGTAATTATCCCTTGTGTCGCTCATGTCATTTCCAAAATAATCGAGGAAGGGGCCGGTTGGCGATTTAGAACGACCAACACGGATATTATAAAAATTAAACAATGAATCGTAGGACACAAACAGGTAGTACATATCCTGCTCTTCATTGTAGATTATTTCAGGCGCTTCAATTACCCGTTCGTCACCTCCTTTCAGACGAGCAATCAGATGCCCCTGGTCGCCATCATTTAAGGCAAGGCCTGTTTTTGGGTCCAACTCCATGCAATACAAACCACCAAAGAATGAACCATATACCATCCAGTCTCTACCTGTTTTACTATCCGTTATAACCGATGGATCAATCGCATTCATCAGGCTTTCCTTGGATGTTTTTACCACTTCACCTTTATCGAGCCAGGGGCCAAGAGGCGAGCTTGCAGTGGCCATCCCGATAAAGGAAGCATTAGAACCAAAATAGGATACTGAGTAGTACAAACGGAACTCGTCATCGACCTGACGAATAAATGGAGCCCACATGTTATCGGCCGCCTTTCTTCCATTTGCTTGCTTCACGTAATCGTAAGCTTCGGCCGGTGTTTGGTCAAATACCCAACCCTCAAAATTCCAGTTTATCAGATCTTTTGAGCTCCGAATTGGAATTTTGCCCACATGCACCGAGTCATCTTTAAAATTGATATTTGGCGGTGCGTAATAGGCACCCGTCGCATACACATAATAAGTATCTCCAACCTTTATACACGAAGGGTCGTGCACATTGGCCGCATTCCACTCATACCGGTGGCTCAAGCTGGCAATGCTTGTATAATCATCGGCGTATGGAAGCTTTTTGTGTTCTTTGGTGATATTGGTTTCACACGCACAAAGCCCAACGAAACTCAATAGTATATAAGGTAAATATTTCATCCTACAACTTTTTCTTTAATCGTTATAAGACAAAAGTAACTTCAGGATGCAACTATTGAGAGGACAATCGTTTTTATAAGGAGGATAGATGTGGACAACACCTTACCATAAGCACGAAACCATTATATATCAGCAAATAAGCACAAGTTTTGCACACGCTTTAAGATAGAGAATTACCCATTTATACACTTACATATTCACTTGGAGAGCATTTATAAAACTTTTTAAAGACACGGCTAAAATACTTTGGATCGTTAAAACCAACCATTACCGCCACCTCGGCCACCTGATATTTTTTCGATTTGAGCAGAGGAATTGATTTTTTTAGCCGTGAAACATTAATGTATTCATTGGGCGATACATTGGTTAAAGCCTTTAGCTTTTTGTACAACAAACTACGGCTAACAAACATTTTAGATGCAAATGTCTCGATATCGAAAGTTGGATCGGCGTAGAATTCCGATACCACATGATTGACCTTCTGCATAAAATCTTCGTCTAGTGTACTGCCTTTTAAATCGGCTTCAGCGTCGGTGTTTTGAAGATAAATAGCCTTTAGCTTTTGCCTGTTGTCAATCAAACTTCTGATTTTTGCCTCTAAAAATGCGAAACTAAACGGCTTAGTGATGTAATCATCTGCGCCAACACCCAATCCTTCCAATTGATTTTCTTCCATTCCTTTAGCCGACAATAAAACTATCGGCATATGGCTAGTATTCAGATTATTCTTTAACTGTTTACACAAATCCAGCCCATTCAGGCGAGGCATCATAATATCACTAACCACCAAATCGACTTCTTTCTGCAGAGCCAGTTCAGAACCTTCCTGTCCATCTTTTGCAGCAATAACATGATAGTTTTCGGCAAGCGACTCCGTAAGGAATTGCCTTAAATCATCATTGTCTTCAACAATTAATACATGGGCTTTATCGGCATCGTTAACTGGCTGATTACTTCCTTGATTGGCAGCCTCTTTTATCAAATTCACTTTTTGATTCAAGGTAACGGAATCTGCAACTCCCTCTTCTACAATTGTGTAATCATCAAAACTTTCTTTTTCAATCGGTAAGATCAGTTTGAAGCTGGCCCCTTTACCGTACTCACTGCTAAGATTAATTTGCCCATTCAATTTAATCACTAATTCTTTTACCAACGACAAACCAATACCGGTACCAAAGCCCAGGTTATTATCAGCCCGGTAAAAGCGATCAAATACTTTTTCCTGTATTTCCGGCTTAATACCCTGGCCATTATCCGTTACAATTACCTCTATGATTTTTTGGGATTCACTGTTTTTTTCCAGATTTAAAGACAGTTCGACTTTACCCGACTCTGACGAATATTTGAAAGCATTGGCCAGCAGGTTGAACAGAATATTCTCCAGTTTTGATTTGTCAAACCAGCCGAAATAATCCGCCTGACTCACATTTGTCAAGTATGTAATGTGCTTATCCTCAGCTAAGACTTTAAAAGCTTCACCTATCTCCACAATTACTTCATCCAGTTTTCCCTGCTGTAACTGCACCTGCAGTTTACCGGCTTCAAGTTTTCGAAATGTTAAAATCTGATTGGTCAGAAGTAACAAACGTTCCGCATTGCGCTTCACAATTTTAATGGTTTTTTGGGCGGCTTCCGGCAGTTGATTATTCCCTGAACTTAACAAACGCTGAATGGGAGAAATAATCAATGTCAATGGGGTTCTGAATTCGTGCGAAATATTGGTAAAAAACTGCATGCGCATTTGATGAATACTTTCCACCTCCTCATTCAGCGCAATTAACTGGTCTCGTTGTGTTCGAATCTCACTATTTTGTTCTTCCAGCTGTGCTTTTTGCTTTTCAATTTTTGCACTTCGCTTCTCTAACTGTTCATTCGTATCAAGCAAGCGCTGTGAACTGACTTCTAACTGCTGGTTTTTTTCATTGATTTCAATCGTCCGTTCCTTCACTAATTGTTCCAGCCTTTTGTTTTGCATCGACATTCTGAACGAACGATAACGGATGTAGCCTGCCATCATAAGTACTGCTATCAGAATCATCAGCAACTTAAACCACAATTCTTGCCAGAAAGGGGGAATAATTTCGATATACACCTGAGTAAACTCATCGTTCCAGACCCCTTCATCGTTGGTTGATTTCAGTTCGAACAAATACACTCCTCCGGCCAGGTTGGTATACGAAGCCACCCGTCGTTTCGAATCGACATTAACCCATTCTTTATCAACACCATCTAAGCGATAGGCGTATTTTATTTTGGATGAATGAAGAAAATCCATTGCCGAAAACTCCAATGAAAACACATTATCCTTGTGCGATAATGAAATGGTATCGACAGCAAATGAGGCTCTGTGCAAGGGAGTAACTCCATTGTGCACATCGCCGGGAACAACCTTTTTATTATAAATTTTAAGTGCGGTTACAATCGGTTTAGTTTCAAAAGGAAATTTTTTAATCCGATCAGGATCGAAGTAATTCAGTCCATTTAAACCTCCAACATATAAATTACTATCGGCATCTTTAAATCCGGCCGACCAATAATACTGGTTGTTTCTTAAATTATCCTGCTTGTAATAATTGATAAAATGTTGCGCTTCAATATTAAATTTTGACAAGCCATTTTCGGTGGTTATCCACAAATTGTTGTTATCGTCGCAAAGAAGCGAATAAACAATATTGTTAGCCAATCCGTCTTGCTGATTAAAGTTTATAAATTCGTAGTTACCATTTTCTGTTTCAACGCATTTGGCAATTCCTCCTCCATAAGTACCAATCCAAATGGTTCCTTCAGCATCGATATTTAAGGTGGTTATGTAATTATCCGGCAGGCTGTTTTTCTCATTCGTTTCTTTATACCAAACCTGTTCATAGCGCGAAATAACTGTCGGTTCATCATCTTTAATAAGCTTACCATTGAAGCGATGCAAGCCATCGGTGGTTCCTACCCAATAGAAACCATTCTTATCTTCCTGAATACACCCTACCTCCCAGTTTTCAATGGCACCACCACCGGCAGGCTGAATACTGTAAAAGCGGTCATCTTTCTCATTATAAATACACAAGCCTCCTTGCGTACCAACGAGCACTTCACCTTTTTTGTTAACATAGAAAGTGGAAATAAAGTCACTTGGTAAGCCTTTATCGATATGATACGATACAAACCGTTCACCCTTCCCTTTTCTCAACATTTGAACACCCATGCCCCACGTACCTACCCAAATATTGCTTCGTCTATCTTCGTAAATGCAGGTTATAAAGTTGCTTTCGATCGAATTAGGGTCATTTATCCTGTTTTGATAAAATTTTAATTGACTATCTTTTTGATTAATGCGGGCCAATCCATTACCTGCTGTTCCTACCCAAAGCGACTGCTCATTCTTATAAATTGAGTTAATAATGCTCCGGTTTAGAACGGAGTAATCAGAATCAAAACCATCAAGAGCGTTAAATGCCTTTTTGTGAATATTATAATAGACCAATCCAACTTTATCGGTACCTACCCAAACATCGCCCTGGTTATCGGTAAAAATAGAACGGATGAACTCCACATGAACATCTTCGTTTGTATAATTAGGCAGATGAAACCGATTGACCTGATTATCATCCAGATTAAGAGAACACAAGCCTCCCAGTGTACCAATAATCAGCTCATTATTAACTTTTGTAATGGCGGTTACATTGGAATGATATAAAGAATTGATATTACTACCATCATGATTTAACCATTCAATAACGCCTGCTTGCTTTTTATATAGAAACAAACCATTATTGGTTCCAATATACAGGTTGTTTGCATCGTCCAATAAACATTGGATATACGCCGGATTATAAGTGCTATCATTATACTGATAGGCGTTAAACTTATCCGAAATCGGATCGTGTATCATTAGCCCAGCTACTGTCCCAAGAAAAATAGCGTTATCCACCCCTTTGTAAATACATAAGGGCGATGAAGCGTTCTCAAAGGATTGATAACGTCCTTTTACTTCAATTCCTTCCTTTGTTTCCTGCAGCTTATAAACCCCGTTTACTTTGGTTACAAGCCAGAGGTTTTCCCCATCGTGCAAGGTTTGAACAATATCCTGATTGAACAACAAGTGAATATTAGCCTGCTCAATTTTTAGAAACTTCCCCGATAACAGATTTAATATTTGCAGTCCCTTCTGGGTGGTCACATATAGTAAATCCTGATGGTTGGTCGATAAATGCAAAATCCGATTATCCAACAGCTGATCTTCATCCCCATTTGAATAATAGTAATCAAAACCATATCCATCGTACCGGCATAAGCCATTATCAGTTCCAAACCAAATGAATCCAAACGCATCTTTTGTTATGGACTGCACGGTATTTTGAGGCAAACCATCGTCTATGTTAATGTATTCAACACGCGGGGTTCTTTGGCTATATCCCTCAAAAGGCACCAAAAACAAAAGAAGAAAAACAACGATGGGTAACGGATGATTTTTCATAAACAGCTTTAAATATAACAAAACAATGCTAAGGTATAGTTCTGATTTGGGCTGATATTAATTGAATATCAAACAATACACAAATATATATATAGCTCGTAATAAAAAAAAAGAAGGCTGCCAAAACAACCTTCTTTTTTAAACAAACTATATACTAACTACTCAGTTCTGAATGCATAAACACACACCGAATAATACGCTTCTCCCGGGTTTAAAAGCGTCGATGGGAAATTTGGTTTATTGGGTGTATCCGGAAAATGCTGCGTCTCCAAACACAGAGCCTCACGGTACTTTAAGGTTTTACCGTATTTGCCCATATACTTGCCGTCCATAAAATTACCACCATAAAACTGAATACCGGGTTCGTTGGTATAAACATCCATCACTCGCCCCGAAACAGGCTCTTTTAAAGTGGCCGCCAGGGTTAAGCCATTGCCTGACGCATTTAACACCCAGTTATGATCATAGCCTCCTCCTCTTTTCAGCTGTTCGTCATCAGCATTCACACGCGCACCAATTGTTGTAGCTTCTCTAAAATCAAATGGTGTGCCTTCAACTGTTGCTATTTCACCGGTGGGAATCAAACCTCCATCAACAGGCGTGTAGGCATCTGCATTTATCGTTAGCAAATGATCATTTATCGTGCCTGAGGCTTCGCCCGCCAAATTGAAATAGGTATGATTGGTTAAGTTAACATGAGTAGGCTTATCTGTTGAAGCAAAATATTCAATTTTAAGCTCATTATTGTCTGTTAGTTCATAAAAGACTTTAACATCCAGATTACCCGGATAACCTTCTTCGCCATCAACAGAGGTATAGTTTAATTCCAGTTTATTATCGCCCACTTGAACGGCCTCCCACACCCGGTCGAAAAAACCGGCTGGACCGCCATGTAAAGTGTTCTCACCATCGTTAACACTCAACTGAAATGTATCTTTCTCAATAACAAACTGACTATTGGCAATGCGATTGCCATACCTGCCAATCAAGGCTCCATAAAAGGTTTCAGGATTATTAAGGTACTCATCAGCCGTCTTATAGCCCAGACTTACATCGGCAAAATTGCCATTTTTATCAGGCACCCATAGGTTTACAATACGACCTCCCAAATTGGTAATTTGAGTTATCATGCCGTTTTTGTTCTTAAGGGTATACAACTTAACCTCCTTACCGTTGAAAGAAGTCGAAAAAGTAGTTTCATCAATTAATTTTATCTGGCTTGTAGGTTGGCTGCATGACACTAGAATCATGGCGATAACAAATAGGTTTACAAATTTCATAGATAGTTGGATTTAATCAATTTTTTTGCCCCATAACGAATGCTTGCGATCTTGTGTAAGACCTGAAATTACAATTGTTACCTCTCTTGGCGAAGCTTCCCAGTCAAGCTCACGCTCAACACATAGTTTTACGGTGCCAATAGTCAATATTTCATTTGCACTGTCGTACGACCATGAACCACTAAGCGCACCAACTGCCGTACCGTCTTCTTTTAAAACAATCGCATTAGAAGTTTGCATGTTTGCATAATCGTATTTGAGCTCAATACACTCCCAGGTACCAATTAATTCGTCCTCAGTAATCTCCTTCTCTGGCACACCTGTGTAGCGTTCCGGCATCACAACCGGCCAACCATCTTCAGTCCAGGCAATTTTTCGAACGTGTCCCATCATATTGGCATTGGCATATTCATTGCCATTGGTGCCACCAGGCAGACGAGCCTGAGAAGCGTAAAACCAATCACCGTTTTCATTTTGAAAAACAGCATTATGCGCAAAACCAACCCATCCTGAATGGCTGTTAAACTTATAAGGATGTGTAAGAACCGGATAACAATCTGCCCCTTCTGTTACATTTGCGCCATCACTGCCATAATAGGGACCTTCGATGGATGTGGCACGACAAACACGCGTATTGTATGGCACATCTAATCCGTCGTAGGCTAAAAACAAATAATAGTAACCAGTTTCTTCGTTATAAAGGATTTCAGGCCCCTCAGATCCCTGCCAGCGACTCCAATACCCACTAGCTACGCGTGTAGCAATGCGTTTTGTTTTATCTGCCACATTAACATATTCGAACGGTTTCCCTGTTGCGGGGTCTAACTCAACACATGCTATACCCGAATGCCATGAACCATAAATCAGGTATTGCTTGCCGTCAGGTGTTTCCTGAAAAGTCGGGTCAATGGCATTGTAATAAAAATAAGCATTGCCCCAATCGCCCCCAAATGAAGAACGCGACCATTCTGTTCCTTTATCGGACACTGAATGAATTACCATTCCTTTATCTTCCCATTCATTGAGTGCCAAATCAGATGTTTCCATCATTCCAATAAAAGCATGTTCGGACCAAGTGCCATCGAAATTAGCTTCATTACAAGGCAGACCATTACCAATATAGTTATCGATAATTATGCTGTAATACATTCTATATTTGTTCCCCACCTGACGTACAACCGGCGCCCAAAAACCGTAGCCTGGATTATCAATAGGTGCAAGCCCGTTAGTCGCACGTATATTGTTTAGCGTATCTTTAACCCAGGTCGGAGCATCATTCATGGTAGCATTTCTATATTCCCAATTCACCAAATCCTTAGATCGACGGTGGTGGAAATGACCATGCCCAGCGTGCTCATTACCAAATGAGGCATCTGTTGCATACATGTAATAATACCCACCATCGAACACTACAGAAGGATCATGTACGTTTGCTAAATTCCATTTAGATCTATCACTCCATGATGCTATATCATCTCCTGTCCATGTATAATCATCATTATAAATGGGTATCACATACTCATCATCAGGTTCATCGGGCTTTGGATCCTCATCGACAATATCATCATCTTTACATCCATAAGCTATAAAAATCAATAGGCTTAAAAACCAGGAAAATTTACTTTTCATATTACAAAACTTAAAAATATTCAGATTCAAAATAAACGAATAAAAAAGCTTCACAGGTGGACAATATCACATTTATTGGAGATAAATAGATAACTATCTAAACTTAATGTTGTCAACATAACTCATTTGCAAAATTAGTATTACATGCAATTTAATCGCATAAAAAACTTCCTTATCAGCTTAAAAACACTGGTAAGGAAGTTTTAAGATAAACCTAAATATAATCTTACTCTAAATTATAAACAGGACGCACTTTATATCCTTTTTCAAAGAATGTTGTACTATTATCTGAATTATTATTTGCTGAATTGCCCCTAAGATTCGGGTTAGTGTCAAGATTAACTTGCCATACAGGAAAATATTCATGACCTACTATATAATTATCATACGAAGAACCACTTGCATTATTAGAATTTAGCTCTTCCGTATCTACAATCACATACTCTTCCTGTTTTTCAACTCCATCCTCGACCCATGTATAAAGCTTCTTAGGTGCTAACTTATAATAAGCATGCTCTTTTATCTGTTGCATGCGGCTTGCATCGTAGAAAAATCCCCAACGAATTAAATCAGTTCCACGACCGTTTTCACAACCAAATTCTTTCGGACGTTCTACATTTGCAATTTGCTCAAAAAGAGCATCTGCTGTAGGAAAGTCTGTAATATTAAGATCTGGAAGGGCCACACGCTGACGAACCTCGTTTATATAGCTAATAGCAGTTTGTGTTGGTCCGTTTATTTCATTTTCACACTCAGCTGCACGTAGTAAAACATCGCTATATCGCATTAAGCGTAAATTAATTCCAGTTCTTAATCCTACAATAACATCATCAGATAAATCAGTTCTCGCATAAGTCCATTTAGCAATCGATATGCCACCCTGTGAAGTATTGGATCGAAAATTAACAACCCAATCATTATCTTTGTCGCCATTAATTCCATATAATGTGGACTTATAAGCCATGTTGGTTCTAGGATCTCCTTCTGGATATGCCGCAGTAGAAACACCATTTATAGCATCATATTCTGCCTCATACGTCACTAAAGTCCAATACAAACGCGGATCCAAAAATCCATCTGTACAGTTCTCTTTCTTATACAGGTTGTATAACCAGGGCGAAGCCGCACAGTCACCCCAACTACCTTTATCCTGGGGTGCATAGTTACTTTCTACTGCATGTCCTTGTGTTGCAGTAGGACTGATGTTCACTGGAGTCCACTCCTCATCAGTTCCACCCGTTCCAAGATCCATATATTGAACTTCAAAAAGACTTTCAGAATTGTTCTCTGTATCTTCCCTGAAGTTATCACCAAAGTCTGCGGCCAAAGCATAATCTCCATACTGACCGGCAATAATATCCTTCAATATTGTGTAAGCTTCACTATACTTCTGACGAAACATAAGTGTACGAGCCATATACCCAGCAGCCGCACCGGAAGTGGCACGACCTGAAGCCCATTCTCCACCTTCATTACGCGAAGGCAAAATTTTCATTGCCTCAGTAAAATCCACCTCTACTTTATTCAATACCGAATCCTGACTAGCAGAGGTTGCATAAAGAGTGTTAATATCATTATAATCGTCATAATTAGTAATTAGCGGAACATCCTGATAAATGGTAGACAGATTATAGTAGGCTAAAGATCGTAAGAAAAGAGCCTGTCCCTTAATTTGATTATAAGATTCCTCTGACATCTTAACATCATCCACTTTTGACAATACAAAGTTTGTGCGGTTTACAACATGATAGTTATCACGCCATGGCCACTCGGCCATAAAATAAGCGGATGTATGATTTAGGTTGTCTGCATCAATATACCATTGTTGTGATGAGTTCCAAACCTCATCGCCACGTACAGCATCTATAACATAACCAACACGGGCAAATGTACCTTCTAAACGAATACGATTGTAACATGCTATTATAGCTTCCTGAAGTTCTGACTCCGTATTACCAAAATCGAAAGTAGTCTGACTGTTTGGGTTCACAACATTGAGCTTGTCATCACAGGCTGAAAATCCCGCAATGAGCAATAATATTAATAGTAATATATTTAAACGTTTCATATTGTTTCTCTATTAAATCGATTAAAATTTAGAATGACAGGTTTAATCCTAACATGAATGATCGTGGTTGTGGAAATGACGCATAATTATACCCTGGTGTGAATGTGCCACCTGAAAAATCAACATTATACCCCTCATACTTTGTTATAGTAGCCAGGTTTTGACCTGATGCATATACACGAACCTTGCTAACTTTACCTTTAAACCAACGCTCAGGGAAATTATATCCTAATTGCACATTTGCAATTCGCAAATAGGATGCATCCTGAATGTATCTATCGCTGAAATAATTATTTGTGGCATTAGCCGACTTATACTGCACGCGGGGCACATCGGTGTCAGTGTTGGTTGGCGTCCATGCATTTAACAGGCTAACGCCCTTATTAGTTGCCCCATAAGAATTCATCAATTCCCCTTGAACAAAATCAACCGCTTTAAAACCGGCAGCCCCAAAAGCGGCAATATTTAAATCAAAACCATTCCATTCAACACGACCATTTAAACCGAAATTAATATCAGGCAATCCACTCCCAATAAAAGTTCTGTCCTCAGCATTAATTGTACCATCACCATTAAGGTCTTTGTATAAAATATCACCTGGTTGAGCTCCCGGTTGGTCAACAAAGGATCCCTCCTCATTGACTCTGTTATCTATTGCACTTTGATTTTGGGCAATACCATTTCTGATGTTATACGTACCATCATCATTCTGCACGTCACCTTCAAGCACCCAGCCATAAAACTCCCCAACTTCACGACCAACCTCTGTGCGACAAACACCATTATTTTGAGGCTCATTAGCCACGCCTAACTTAGTTACCTTATTTGATAGCGTTGATAGGTTTGCAGAAACCTCAAATTTAACAGGGTGGTTATAATTACGATAGGTAAAAAGGAATTCAAGACCTGAGTTTACCATAGTGGCTGCATTCATTTTCACTCTCTCATTAGTAAAACCAGCTTCAGTCGGAACCCTAACATCATAATGTAAGTCTTCTGAAGTTGACTCATACCAGTCGAAATTAAATTCAAACTGATTGTTAAACATAGCTAAATCAAGACCAAAATCAAGTGTTTTCTTAATTTCCCATCTTAATCCGGTATTTACAAAATTCGATATTGCGGATCCGGTCACCTTATTATTATTAAAGCTGTAAGTATAATCGTTTCTGCGCATTGTATCCATATAATCGTATGGTCCAAGATTCTCTATACTACCAAGTTCACCATAACTACCTCGTAACTTCAGTAAGCTGATAGTAGACTTATCTACAGGAAAAAAATTCTCTCGTTCGATACGCCAACCTGCAGATACTGATGGAAAAATATCAAAGCGATCTTCCGGAGACAAACGACTAGAACCATCACGTCGTGCTGTTGCTGAAATCAGGTATTTACCGTCGAAATTATAGTTTAAACGACCGATGTACGATGACATCCTCCAATCGCTTTCATAACTATACGAATTTCTCTCGGCTGCATTGTCAAGCTGCAAATAATAGGGTTCAGACAAATTATTGCCAGTACCTCTAAGCGAGTGATAATATACACTCTGATAGGTTTGCCCTAAAACAACATCAATACTGTGTTTATTAAATGTAGTATTATAGTTAATATAATTCTCTATTAACACATCACTTGTAGAACGATATTCTTGGTTAAGAACCTCATTTTCCTTTGGCAAGTAGTTAATGGTACTTGAGATAAATGCAGGTATAAATGAATAATTTTTAACTATGGTTTTGTTATACGCTAGATTTAGATTGTATGTCAATTTGTGATTACTAGTATTAACACCTAACATATCCAATAAATCAAAACTTGTATTGGCAGAACCAACAAAACGGTCAACTTTTACATTTCTTTCCAATAAATTATTCGTCATCAACACATTGGTCATACGCAGGTCGCCATGCACATCATCGTAATAAGTACCATAACCGTAAGCATCATATTTCCATCCTGATGCTGAAGAAAGTCTGTCATCCAATACCCATGTTGATTCATCGTAAGCTTTGATGGTAGAAGGCAAAAGCAGAGTGGAAGCCATTACTGGATACTGACCGCCATAAAGGCCTTGTACATACTCGTTTGCGTTACTAAGCGCCATATTATCCTGATCACTGTGACTATAAACCAAGCTGGTTCGGATTTTAATGAATTTCACATCCATGGTATTGTTAACACGGACAGTGAAACGTTCGTAATTCGGACCGGCACCTTTCATTGTTCCTTCCTGACTAAAATAATCAAGTCCAATATTGTAGGTATTATTTTCTCCGCCACCTGAAAGGTTCACGTTGTGGTTTTGACGAATACCGTTTTTATACACCTCATCAAACCAATCTGTGTCTACTGAAGGTACCTCAGTACCATCGTCAAGCGTATCCCACAAATAATTGCTACTGGAAGAAACATAACCACCCGGCAGATCCACACCACTGTTTGCGTAAGCCATGCCAAGGTAATCCTTGTATTGATCCGCATTCATAACATTATAAACTCCTTTTTGCACCTGGTCCACACCAACATATCCATTGTAGTCAATCTTCATTGGTGAGTTTTTCTTGCCTTGCTTAGTAGTAATAATTATTACTCCATTACCAGCACGAGAACCATAGATAGCTGCTGCTGATGCATCCTTAAGGATCTGAATTGATTCGATATCATTTGGTGAGAAGTCTCGAATTGTCGTTCCCATTGGCACCCCATCTATAACATAAAGTGGGTTTGTATTGCCAAAAGAACCAATACCCCTAATACGCACTGTAGGGTCAGCTCCCGGTTGCCCGTCAGAAGTTATTTGAACACCTGATGCTTTTCCCTGCAGTAATGTTGAGATGTTGGAATTCGACTGCTTTCGCATCTCTTCCGGATTTACAATCGAAACTGAACCTGTAAGGTCGGCCTTCTTTTGAGTGCCATAACCAATTACAACTACCTGATCAAGCTCTTGTGTGTCTGAAATCAAGGTTATTACACCAAGATTAGTCTTTCCTTCAATAGCAATCTCCATGCTTTTGAAACCTATGAAAGACACTGATAGCTTAGCGTCTTCAGGTGCAGAAAGGGCAAAGTTACCATCCAAATCAGTAATCATTCCTTGGGTTGTACCTTTAATTGCTATAGTTACACCGGGAATCGGATCTCCCATATCGTCAACTATTTTACCACTCACTATTATATCTCCTTGTTGAGCCATTGACATTTGGTAGGTGTCGATGCCACCTACTGCCAATGTTACTGGCGCAAACACCAACAATCCTAAAAGAATTAAATATATATTTTTCATAGTTTGATTTTTTCTCTTAATTATTCTGTAATTACAACATATGAACCTTCTAATACTATTGCACAGTTCAAATCAGAGCTATCAACTGTTACACCTTCATACTTTTGGAAATGTGTTTCTCCTGTGGCATAAGTAACATCGTAATTAATATCAGCAGTATTATCACCGTTATTGGTCACTGTGATAACCACTTTTGAACCGTTAATATTAGATGTGAATGTATCAAAATTCCAGTCATTTGTAATCGTGGCTGTTCCATAACCGTCACCCCATCCGAAACTGTCCATACGTACTACACCATACTCAGTTGCATCGGCCTTACGCAAAATCGTACATGGGCTATGCCAATTATTAACTTCATTGGAGTAACAGTACATAGTAAGAACTTTACTGGAACCTGATGCTACGGTGTAATCATCGGAAAACTCGGTCCACCAAGCGGTAGTGAAGTCAATTGCACCTATCTGACTAGTACCTTCAATAATAGTTAGTGGGCAAGTTGTGGTTACAGTGCTTGTGGCGCCAACATAAGAAATCACTGCATCTTGATCTCCATCAACTAAAGGAATTTCAAATTCAAGAATTGAATTATCAAGAATTCCTGTCGAGCCATCTGAATAAGTAGCTGTTACAACCATACCCTTAGGATCAAATGATGGGGATTCAGAACCAAAAAAAGCATAAGTGGTCATTTCCGGTAAAGCAGTTACTTCCATAGCAATAACAGA
Organism: Carboxylicivirga fragile; assembly: GCF_050589805.1. Lineage (NCBI taxonomy): Bacteria > Pseudomonadati > Bacteroidota > Bacteroidia > Marinilabiliales > Marinilabiliaceae > Carboxylicivirga > Carboxylicivirga fragile. Next base: position 58,134 of record NZ_JBNGOY010000007.1, read on the forward strand.
ATTCGTTACTTCCAGTGTGTAAAATGTCGATACTGCAGGACCGTAATCACCTAGTTTGGTTTTGCTATAAGCAACCGAAACTGTCTTTTCTCCGAGAGTGGTCATATCCGGTATCACATTGAATGACACATCTGCAGTATCCACTATAGAAGAAGAACCATCTGCAAAAGTAACAGTGGCTACTCCATCCCCCCAAAAATCTTCATTACCTAATTCAACAGCAAGTGGAGTTCCTGTAACATCAATCGACACAGCATTAACATCTTCGACTACTGTCACTTTAGACGGTATAAGATATGCCCTTTCAATCTCAAAATAACTCGCATCAGCTATTAAGAATGCCGTAATATCATCAGATGCTGAAACAGGTTGCTGATAGGTCATAACCAATTCTGTACCATTTGTCCCAATAGCAGTTGCAGTCACAAAAACATTGCCGGTAGCGGAGTGGTCAACATCAATCGAAACAAAAGCCCCATCCATGGTTAAACGGAAATCATTCCAAATATCTCCATCTCCATCCGTATCTGGATAGTTATTACTAATAATATCTAAATCAAAATCTTCGTTACCCCAACCAAAAGCATCAGAGCGGAGCACAAAATATTCGGCATAGCCATCACCTTCACGATCTGCCACCTCATTGGCAACAGCAAGATTCCAGTTATTCCAGGCGTTTGGACTACCTCCATTGTGGTTAATAAATTCCAAATGCAATAATTTATTTGTCGGAACGGTAAAATAATCTGAGAATGCCGTCCACCAACCAGAACTGTAATCATCATTCCCAACAACTGCTGTAGTGATATCAATATAGGTTGTATCACCAGTGTCAATACCTTCCTTCGCGTCTGCAATCGAATCAATCCTTGCCTGCAGGTCAGAGGGTGCATTAATAGTATATATCCTCGACTCTTCGCAACCAACTAATCCAATTGCTGTTAAAAAGGCTATGTACAAAACGTACCCAATAAGCCTGTTTTTAATTTTCATTTCCTTAGATTTAATTAACAATAAACATCTCGTTTTTTTAACTGCATTTTTTATCTCAAATTCGAATCAAGTCAATATTATAATCAAATGCTCTTGATTTAAGCCTTCAAAAACTTCAATTAATAAGAACTTTACTTTTTAAGATATTTTTCATCTATACATCGAATTTGTTTCAAAATGTTAAATCAAAAGTACAATCCAACGATTGCGACAAGGTTCATTAATGTTTTTTTTTGGTGGATAATTGAGGATGTCCAATTAGAAAACCTCTCATCACTTGTAATAATAAACAAATCTAGCTTTTGAAAGGTGCACAAATGATAACAATGTGTATCATTTTATCCTCCTAAAGAATGAATTTGTGCTCCTGCAAATAAGAAATAGTTTTCAAATTTGAACTTGATAAATAACAGTTATATAGTAGGGCAACACAAAAGTAAAACAAGCACTTGCTAATAGAATAACAATTCAATTTTCAAGGTATAAACACTAAAGTTTAATCTTAACAAGGTACAATCTACATCATGTAGATAGGTGTTGAGTGGATAAATTTCTGTGGGTAACACATCAAAAAAAAGAAAATATTAACTCATGAAAAAATATTTATTACTAGTATTTCTAATTCAAGTTTGTCTCAGTTGTATCAAAAAACAGGATGCGATGCAAACATTTTCTTTAGACGATGTAGTGCTACATCCTTCTCCTTTTTATAATGCCCAACAGCTTGACCTCAGGTATTTATTAGAATTAGATGCTGACCGATTATTAGCTCCATATTATAAAGAAGCCGGACTTTCCCCCTCAAAGGACAATTATACGAACTGGGAAAATACCGGTTTAGATGGCCATATTGGTGGCCATTACCTGTCTGCCCTCTCGATGATGTACGCCTCAACTGGTGATATAGAGCTTTTAAATAAGATTCACTATTTTATAATTCAATTAAAGCAGTGCCAGGACGCCAATGGTGATGGATACCTGAGTGGAGTACCAGACGGTAAGAGGATCTGGTGCGAGATTTCTGAAGGCAATATCGAAGCTGGAAGTTTTTCGTTAAACAAAGGTTGGGTGCCTCTTTACAATATCCACAAAATATTTGCAGCCTTAAGAGATGCCCATATTTATGCTCATAACCCTGATGCTTTAAATATGCTTATCAAACTCTCCGATTGGTTTATGAGCATAACGGCGCATCTTAGTGATGAGCAATTACAACAGATATTAATTAGCGAACATGGAGGAATGAATGAGGTTTTTGTTGATGTTGCGGAACTTTCAGGAGATGATGAATACTTGGCTTTTGCAGCCAGATTTTCTGATTACACCATTCTCAATCCCCTGATTGACAAAAACATCAACTTGGTTGGCATGCATGCTAACACCCAAATTCCTAAGGTTATAGGATTTAAGCGCTACGCTGATGTTGCGGATGATACAATCTGGAATGCGGCTTCAAAGTACTTTTGGGATTTAGTGGTGAATAAGATGACTATTTCCATTGGTGGCAACAGCGTGAGAGAGCACTTTCATTCGCCGGACGACTACAAGCCTATGATTGAATCGGAGCAGGGGCCAGAAACCTGTAACACCTACAACATGCTTCACTTAAGTAAAATGTTGTTTCTGAGCGAAACTGACCATAAGTATCTCGACTATTACGAACGGGCATTATACAATCATATTCTTTCAACTCAACACCCTTATACAGGTGGCTTTGTTTATTTCACACCAATGCGCCCCCAGCATTACAGAGTCTATTCACAGGTTCATACATCATTTTGGTGCTGTGTAGGCTCTGGCCTGGAAAACCATAGTAAGTATGGCGAAATGATTTATACACATAAAGCCAATAACCTTTATGTGAACCTTTTTATTCCTTCACAAGTAACTTGGAAAGAACAGGGCGTCGAGCTGATTCAACAAACACAATTCCCATATTCCGAAGAGATAAACTTCACTATACAAAAAGCTGAAAAACCCTTTGAACTTAACATACGTATGCCAACGTGGTTAGGTGATAAATCACCTACTGTCACAGTTAATAACAAAGCTGCTGAAGTAGAAACCATTAATGGTTACATACTCGTTAAAAATGACCATTGGCGAAGAGGCGATCTTGTTGCTGTGAAGATGCCTATGCAAACAAGCATTGAGTATTTACCGGATAATTCAAATTATGCTTCAGTTTCACACGGACCAATTGTGTTAGCGGCGAAAACAGATACTACCGACTTAGACGGATTGTTCGCCGATGACAGCCGTATGGGACATATTGCAAAAGGGGATATGCGTCCACTGGAACAAGCACCTGCTATTATTACCGATAACTTGAACTTTATAGATAAAATCCATCCTGTAAAAAGTCAGCCATTACACTTCGTAATGAACACAGCAAACGGCCAACAGCTGGAATTACAACCATTCTATGAAATACATGATGCCCGATATATGTTATATTGGCCAATTTATACAGAAGCTGAATTTAACGGGCGCATAAAAGACCTAAAAAAGAAAGAAGCCACTGTATTGGCTCTTGAGAAACAAACAATCGACAAGGTAGCTCCCGGAGAACAACAACCGGAGTCTGATCACTTTTTTAAGGGCGAGCATACCAATTCAGGAATCAATCAGGACAAATTTTGGCGCGATGCAACAGCTTGGTTTAGCTATGAGCTCAATGATAAAAAAGCAGAAGCCAATACTCTGCGAATTAAATACTTTTCGGGAGATGTTGGCCGAAAGTTTCGGATTGAATTAAATGGCCATCTACTAACTAAGGTTGAATTAAAAAGCGGCGAAAACGGTTTTTATACTATCGATTACCCTTTGCATCCATTAAAAGACAAAATTAGTTCGGGTAAAATCGAACTGAAATTCGTTGCTGAAACAGGTTCCGTCGCAGGCGGGATATATGGTGTACGTTTATTGAAATAAATAGACATCAATTCAATAATAATATTCTACCAATATAAATATACCAGAATGAATACATTTAAACTTGCAACACTGTTGCTTCTTATAGTTCTTATTTCAGCAACGAGTTGTATTGACAAACACAATTCGATAAAAAGCCCTGATAACAATATTGATGTAACTATATTTACAGGAGAAACAAACAAGTTGTGCTATAGCATTTCCTATCACAATAAGGATATATTATTATCTTCAGAACTTGGAATGCTCCGCAGCGATGGTGATTTTTACAATAATCTGAAGTTTAAAACGCTTTCTCCGATCAATCTAAAATCTGAAGATTACCAACTGAACAACGGTAAACAGAAAAATATCAATTACACATATAATGAAGCAACTGTAGAAACTATAAATGCAGACGGCGTCCCAATGTATATTACATTCAGGGTGTCGAACGACGGCGTGGCATTCAGATACCTGTTCAAAGGCGAAAGTGATCAAAGGGTGAAAATTATAGAAGAAAAAACCACTTATCACTTCCCTGATAACACCAATGGATTTTTACAACCTGTTGCCAAAGCTAAAAGCGGCTGGTGCGAAACAAATCCATCCTACGAAGAATTTTACAATATCAATATAAAGGCAGGAACTACTTCTCCAACAAAGTCTGGATGGGTTTACCCCGCATTATTTCAAAACAACAATAACTGGATTGCTATTACCGAAGCTAGTTTAGGAAGAGATTATTGTGCCACCCGACTTGTGGTACAAGATTCAACAACCTCTACTTATCAGGTTTCATTTCCTAACCCCGTAGAGATTATGCCAGGAGGAGAACTATTACCCAATTCTAGCGCCCCACTAAAATCCCCTTGGCGTCTTCTTAGCATCGGCTCCTTAAAAACAGTTACAGAATCAACTCTTGGAACCGATTTAGCAGAACCTGCCATCGATATAGATGCCTCATTTGTTAAACCAGGAACTGCTTCATGGAGCTGGATCATCCTGAAGGATGACAACATTATTTATGACGTACAGAAAAACTATATTGACTTTGCTGCTGATATGAATTGGGAATATTGCCTGATCGATGCAGATTGGGACAGGAAAATTGGTTATGACAAAATACAGAAACTGGTCAACTATGCTAATTATAAAAACATAGGCATACTGCTTTGGTACAACTCAAGTGGAGACTGGAATACGACCACATACAGCCCCAAAAGCCTTCTTTTAACCTCAACACAAAGAGAAAAAGAATTTGCCTTATTAAAAGAAATGGGTGTAAAAGGAATTAAAGTTGATTTCTTTGGCGGTGATGGGCAATCGGTTATCGCCTATTACCATGATATCCTTCAGGACGCTGCCAAACATGGTTTGATGGTTAACTTCCACGGAGCTACACTTCCCCGCGGATGGCACCGAACTTACCCTAACTTAATGACCGTGGAAGCCGTCAGAGGTTTCGAGAATGTAACGTTTCGTCAGGAAGAAGCCGATAAACAAGCCGTTCATTGCACCATGCAACCTTTTACCCGCAATCTGTTCGATCCAATGGATTATACGCCTGTTAATTTAACCGGGGTTCCTAATATTGAAAGAAGAACATCGCCTGCCTTTGAATTGGCACTCCCCATCCTTTTCCAGTCGGGCATTCAACATTTAGCCGAAACACCTGAAGGAATGAGCAAGGTACCTGATTTTGCTATAGATTTTCTGGCGGATTGTCCGACTACCTGGGATGAGACCAAGTTGATTGAAGGATTTCCGGGACAATACGTGGTGATGGCACGGCGAGCAGGAGACAAATGGTACATTGGTGGTATTAATGCAGATAAAGAAGTGAAAGATATTCAATTAGACTTATCTTTCATTGGAAGTAACAACATCAATCTAATTACTGATAACCATAAAGATAAGCTACTTAACTTAAGCACAATATCACTTAGCGATAATTCAACCATTGATATATCCCTAAAACATAACGAAGGATTTGTTATTTACCAGTAAAAAAAGATGACACAACCATTGGATTAATTTTTCTGAGATATCCAATTGTTAACCTATTATCCTTAATAATCCTCTCAAACCACAACTAATTCGGCCATATTGCCAACCTTAAAAAGGATTATAAAATACTAACAATAGCACCATGGTAAGTAAATTAAAAAAAGAAACGAACAAGGTTTCTCGTATCATTATATCGGCCATCATTTGTCTGAGTATTTTTGCATGCGATCATAAAAACGCAAAGCACGATACAAAAAAATCTTTAAGCACAACTTTAAATACTAAAGTAGGTAACCCAATAATTACAGAAAAATACACTGCAGATCCGGCAGCAATTGCCTACAACGACACGGTATATCTTTATGCCGGACACGACGAATGCCCTGCAGGCCAACATTACTACCTGATGAATGAGTGGTTAATCTACTCATCAACCGACATGGTGAACTGGATCGAAAGAAGTGCACTTCCGGTAGGTACATTTAAATGGGCAAAAGGCGATGCATGGGCCGCTCATGTGATTGAAAAGAACAACAAATTTTATTGGTTCGTAACGCTTACTCATGCCACCATTCATGGTAAAGCCATTGGTGTTGCTGTGGCCGATCATCCGCTTGGACCATGGAAAGATGCTTTAGGCAAGGCTTTAATCACCAATAACATGACGGAAGCTCCATTCCAGATTAATGCCGGAAATGGCCAAATGAGAGATATGGATTGGGATGATATTGATCCTGCTATTTTTACTGATGACGATGGGCAATCCTATATCTTTTGGGGAAACACCAACTGCTACTATGCCAGGTTAAAAAACAATATGACAGAACTTGAAGGCTCAATTCATAAAATTGAGCTTCCTAAATTCACCGAAGCGCCCTGGGTACACAAAAAAGGCGATTGGTATTACTTGAGTTACGCCTACGGCTTTCCTGAAAAAACTGCTTATGCGATGAGCAAAAGCATTAAAGGCCCATGGGTATTTAAAAATATTCTAAATGAACTGGCCGGAAACAGCAATACCAATCATCAGGCTATTCTGGAGTTTAAAGGGAAAGATTACTTTATCTACCACAATGGTGGTCTGCCATTTGACGGGGCTAGTTTTAGAAGATCAGTTTGCATTGATTATTTGTATTATAATACTGACGGCACTTTAAAAAGAGTGGTAATGACCACCGAGGGAGTTGAACCGGTAAATTAATATTAGTGTATAATTTGCAAGCTGTTAAAACAACTTAACATATTGCTCAATAAAGAAATATGAAACAACAAAAACTAAGTATACTCGAAAAAATTGGTTACGGGTCTGGAGATGCGGCAGTCAATGTAGTCATCTCATCTATGTTTCTTATAATAACCTATTTCTACACTGATATCTTTGGGCTCAAGCCTAAAGATGTTGCCCTTATGTTTTTACTGGTAAGACTAATAGATGCAGTTAGCGACCCACTAATGGGCATTATTACAGACAAATATAAATCTAAGAAATTCGGTCGCTTCCGCCCCTATTTTTTGTATTTATCGATTCCATTTGGCATTTCCGTTTTTCTCACGTTTACAACACCAGAATTTGACTACGCCGGTAAACTCATTTACGCCTATCTTACCTATATTTTTGTGACTTTAATGTTTACTTCTGTTACCATTCCTTACATTTCGTTTATTGGTGTTTTAACTAACGATCCTAAAGAGCGTTTATCAGCCAGCGGATATCGTCTTTTCTTTGCAAAAGTAGCTGCTTTCGGAGTATCAATATTAGTTCCAATAATGGCCAAGCAATTTGGAGCAGGGGATATGGCTCGGGGCTATCAAATAGCAATGGGTATTATGGCTTTAAGCGGTACCCTTTTGTTCTTATTTAGCTTTTTCACTACTAATGAGCGGGTGGAGCATGTGGTTGAAAAAACACCTTATCTCGAGCAAGTAAAATACTTATTTAATAACAGTCAATGGGTGTTGCTATTAGGCTCTTGTTTGTCAGGTACGGTAGGTTATGTTATTCGGGCGTCAGTTGCCATTTTCTATGCCAAATATTACCTGGGTGGTGATGAAGTAGTTCAGTCTACTTTTATGGGCACAGGTGTAGCTGCAGCCATATTGGCCATGCCAGCTTCTACACTTATTACAAAACGGTTTTGCAAAGTAAAACTCTTTTGGATATCGCAATTCATAGTTGGGGTGATAAGCGTATTGATGTTTTTAATTGTGAAGCCTCAACCCGAAAGCATGTTGATTGCTTATGTAATGTACTTTATCCTTTCATTTATTGTTGATTTACATGCACCGGTATTCTGGACGGCCATTGCCGAAGCTGTCGATCACGGACAGGCACAAACAGGGGTTCGCGTTTCAGGACTGGCATTTGGCGGTATTTCATTCGCTCAAAAAGCAGGAATGGGTATTGCTGGAGCAGTGGTTGGATTATTACTTGATGCTTTTGGTTATATACCAGACACCATACAGTCAGAAACGACCCTACTTGGATTGGCATTAATGCTGACCTTGATCCCTGGAACCTTCCATATTATTAATGGCATGCTGATTTATCGCTATAAAATTACCGATAAGTATTACGAAACTATAAAAGCAAAAATTCATATTTAAGATGGCAACAGAAACAAATAAACCGTTGGTTGAGCAGAGAGCTGATCCATTTGTGTACAAGCATACTGATGGTTATTATTATTTTACTGGTTCAGTTCCAACATATGATCGCATAGAGCTTCGAAAAGCAAAGATGTTAGATGAGTTGAAGAATGCTGAAACATTTGATGTGTGGTTTAAGCACGAAACAGGCCCCATGAGTCGTCATATCTGGGCTCCGGAAATTCATTATCTGGATGGTAAATGGTATGTGTACTTTGCTGCCAGCGAGGAAGAAGATATTTGGGCATTACGACCATATGTTTTGGAATGCAAAGGTCAGGATCCACTCAATGACGAATGGATTGAATTAGGTATGATGCAGGCTGCTGATGGCGATGAGAAATCATTCATCGATTTCTCGTTGGATGCTACCATCTTCGAAAACAAGGGTAAGCGATACTTTTGCTGGGCTGAGAAAACAGGTGGCCAGTTTGCTGCTTCTAATTTATACTTAGCTGAGATGGAATCGCCCATTAAGCTAAAAACCGTGCAGTTCATGCTGACAACTCCTGATTACGATTGGGAACGAGTTGATTTCTGGGTCAACGAAGGACCGGCAGTTATCAAAAACAAGGGTAAAATATTTATTACATTTTCGGCAAGTGCCACTGGAGCTTGTTATTGCATTGGTCTGATGGAAGCAAATGAAAATTCTGATTTATTAGATCGGAATTCATGGAAAAAATCAAGATATCCTGTTTTGGGAACCAGTTATGAAAAACACATTTATGGCCCGGGCCACAACTGCTTTACTGTCGCCGAAGATGACAAAACACCATTGTGCATCTATCATGCCAGAGACTATGAAAAAGCGGTTGGTGACCCCACCGTTGTTCCACAAAACGATACCAGACCACTGAATGAAATTATAGCAGATCCGCTATATGATCCTAATCGTCATGCCAGAGTTTTGCAAGTAAAATTTGATACAAATGGCAAACCCATCTTTACATTATAATCAATCACATAATTAAGTATGAACCATACTGATAGCAATATATTAATCGCTGATTTTGGTTATTCTTAGTAACTGTACTTTTCCATTCAATGATGTGGCCTGTAATTTACAGTTTAGCTCTTGAATAATTAGGACCGCATACAAAAGTGGCTTCCAGAATTATTGCGACATCAGTTATTGGAGCTGCAATTTTAACTCCAATAATGGGCGCAGTTCATACTATTACCTGAACAGTAATTGCTGCTGTGTCTTTTCTTTTTATCTATTTTGAATGAAAAGATAGTGTAATTTTTAAATATTGTTTTCTAATCCATGCATGAGACCATCTAATTCTGCCAGCCCTTTAAGTCGACCTATTAATGGATAGCCAGGATTGTAATTATTATTGTAGTCACTCAGCATTTTTATGCCATGATCGGGGCGTACAGGCATATTAAAATCTTTGCGGCCTTCCGTTTGTCTTCTTTTCTGCTCTTTAAGAAGAGCTTTTACCAATTTAACCATATTCTGACTTCCGAATAAATGCCCCGATTCATAGAAGCTGCCATCCTCAAGAAGGTGTGTGTTACGTAGGTGTACAAAGTGTATTCGTTCGGCTGTTTTATTAATAATATCCAATAAATCATTTTCCTTTCGGGCCGATAAAGAACCAGCACAGAACGTAATCCCGTTATTTGGAGATGAATTGGCTTTTAACAACCATTCATAATCCTCCAGCTGCCCAATAATACGTGGTAATCCCAATACTGGAAATGGAGGGTCATCCGGATGAATGGCTAATCGAACACCAGCTTCTTCAGCAACAGGAATAACATCATCGAGGAATGCTTTCAGGTTTTCGCGTATTTTTGCCTTGTCGTAACCGTTATAACGGTCAATAAACTCAAGGAACAGAGCTTTATAATCAGGAATGCTACCGTTTATAACACCATCAATAAAGCCTTGTGTTACCACAATAATATTGTGAGCCAGTTTTTCAGCTTCTTCCTCGCTCATTGAGTTAAAAACAACTTTCGCTTTTTCAACAATTTCAGCCGGATAGTCTTCTACTGCATTTGGTCGTTTTAAAATGTACACATCAAATGCAACAAAGGTTGGAAAATCGAAATACATCGATTCACCACCATTTTCCAGCTTATAGTGCAGATCTGTTCGGGCCCAGTCGAGCACAGGCATAAAGTTGTAACAAATGGTGTCAACACCACATGCCCCAAGGTTACGTACCGATTGTTGGTAGTTCTTAATTAAGCGTTCACGATCATCGGCACAAATTTTAATGCCTTCACTAACCGGTAGGCTTTCTACCACACTCCATCGCATGCCATGTTCCTCTATGGCATTCTTTACTTTCATAATCTCTTCCACCGACCACACTTCACCATTGGGTATGTGGTGCAAGGCCGTTATCACTCCTTCAACACCCATTTGTCTGAGCATATCAAGAGTAATGTTATCTTTCTCGCCAAACCAGCGCCATGTTTTTTCTAATGCCATATTGTTTAATTAAGCTATTATACGCCGCTAAATGAGCTAAAACCACCATCAACTGGTAAAATAACACCTGTGATAAAAGAAGCAGCATCTGAGCAAAGAAATTGAACTGCACCGTTTAATTCCTTAATATCACCAAATCGTTTCATTGGAGTCCTTGCCAATACTTTTTTACTACGTTCTGTGTAGGAACCATCTTCATTGATTAATACTTTTCGGTTTTGGTCACCGATAAAGAAACCCGGAGCAATGGCGTTTACGCGGACTTTTTCACCAAATTTGGTAGCCATTTCCATGGCCATCCATTGGGTAAAGATATTGATGGCTGTTTTAGCGGTTGAATAGCCTAGAACACGGGTGATAGCAGAATAGGTTGCCATTGATGAAATGGTAATAATACTTCCTTCGCCTTGTTTGGCCATTATTTCACCAAATACCAACGATGGGTATACGGTACCGTTCATATTCAAATCGTTGACTTTATTAAAATCTTCGATTTTCATATCAAATACCGTTTGCTCTTCAGTAAGCGTTGCACCAGGCAAGTTGCCACCTGCTGCATTTACAAGGATGTCAACGCGTCCCCATTTATCAATGATTTTCTGGCTTGTCTTTTTTAAATCCTCAGTATCTAACACACTTGACACAATACCAATGGCATCACCGCCTTTAGCGGTTAACTCTTTAACGCGATTATTTACGTTTTCTTCACGAATGTCGAGGATAGCTACCTTTACGCCCGCTTCAATCAGACTATTGGCAATACTGCCTCCTAAAACACCTCCGCCACCTGTTACTACGGCTACTTTATCTTTAATTTCAAACATGATAATTATTTATATTATATTTTATCTCAGATTGTTATAGATTAAATTACTCTCATCCGAGAGTTGAGACTTTGAAAATAGCCCAAAAAATCCAGTATTTTTGTTTTGACGAAAAAACACAATTATTGCAGAAGATAGGGGGTGGGGGATTTTGACTATACCCTGATGTTTAAGCGAATTGCAACAGAAATTATTTTTGTTACACGTATTAAAACCAATACCGTTTATGATCTTAAGTTGTAATAAAAAAAGAAGTAAAAAGAAAATAAAAAATTCTTTTTACCCCTTCATTAATTAAAAGACTCTTTTAATGAACTCCCTTATCCAATCTTCTTTTTTAATATACATTTATTCCGCTCTAAATTTATAAATACATAAAGAATAATACGCATCCCCAGGATTTAAAAGAGTATTAGGAAATTGCGGCTTATTAGGTGAATCCGGAAAATGTTGTGTTTCCAAACACAGAGCCTCACGGTACTTTAAGGTTTTACCGTATTTCCCCTTATACTTGCCGTCCATAAAATTACCACCATAAAACTGAATACCGGGTTCATTGGTATAAACATCCATCACCCGTCCTGAAACAGGGTCTTTTAAGGTAGCTGCCAAGGATGACTTTTCGGCTGAAGCATTAAGCACCCAGTTATGATCATAGCCTCCGCCTCTTTTCAGCTGTTCGTTATCTTCATTCACACGGGCCCCGATTGTTGTAGCTTCTCTAAAATCAAATGGTGTGCCTTCAACCGATGCCATTTCACCTGTGGGAATCAAACCTCCATCAACAGGCGTGTAAGCATCAGCATTTATCATTAGCAAATGATTATTAATCGTGCCTGAGGCTTCGCCCGCCAGATTGAAATAGGTATGATTGGTTAAGTTAACATGGGTGGGCTTATCTGTTGAAGCAAAATATTCAATTTTAAGCTCATTATTCTCTGTTAGTTCATACAGGACTTTAACATCCAGATTACCAGGATAACCTTCTTCGCCATCAACAGAGGTATAGTTTAACTCCAGTTTATTATCGCCAACTTGAACGGCCTCCCACACCTGGTCGAAAAAACCGGTTGGACCGCCATGCAATGAGTTCTCACCATCGTTAACACTCAACTGAAACGTATCTTTCTCAATAACAAACCGACCATTGGCAATGCGATTGCCATACCTGCCAATCAAGGCACCATAAAAGGTTTCCGGGTTATTGAGGTATTCATCAGCCGTATTGAAGCCTACGCTTACGTCAGCAAAATTGCCATTTTTATCAGGCACCCATAGGTTTACAATACGACCTCCCAAATTGGTAATTTGAGTTATCATGCCGTTTTTGTTCTTAAGAGTATACAGTTTAACTTCCTTACCAACTATGGAAGTCGAAAAGGCTGTTTCATCAATTAGTTGCACTTTGCTTGTTGATTGGCTACATGACTGCAAAATCATGGCAACAACTAAAAAAATTGAATATTTCATTCTATCTATTAATTTATACTTAAATACCATATTGAAGTAAACATCATTCATAATCACTTATTCCATGACTCTGTTAACATGGCAATCAAGAATTAAATACAAATTATAAAACGAGACTTAAAACTATAACAACTAACACATTTAGCTTATATATCATCTTATTTATCTTCGCTTATAATTATTTCCGAAGCTACTTTTAGGGATGATTCTCAAGAATAAAAATCACACTAGAATAGACATCTTAGTCTTTAATTACTTGTATTAATCAAAATATTACTATGCACAGTTCATTAATAATAACAAACCAGAGTTTACTGATAAAGAGTTAATGACAATATAACTATTCGGTGTACCATAATAAGGATATCTCAAAATAAAAGATATTCATAGTTTTAATTGTGATTACCTCTTGGATTGAATTCCAAAACTTGATTGACTGAGATACTATAAAAAATGCCGTTTTATTTGAGAGAGTCTTGCATGGAGCCTTTTAAAGCTTATTCATATGACATAAATAAATTTATCAGCCTATATTATTTGCAATTAAATAAGTCGTACTTCAATTACCAAAGAACTAAATGGCCATCAAATATAACTGAATTAGCCAAGAAGATTCCTCAGTAACTTAAGAATTAACATACATACTATTTGCTCACTAATCAATTATATAAACAACATGAATTACAATTAATCTTCTAATTGAATTAACACTACAGAATGTGCAGGCATAGTAACATGCAATTCTCCATTTTTTACTTTGCCTATTGAATAATCTGTCATTACAACTTTTTCATCTTTACCGAAATCATTATAATCGGTTATGGCTTTCGCATTTATTATCTTCCCTCTAACGTTTTTATAAGGCTTGCCAAGCAGCAAATCAACTGGTAACGCTTGATTAGGATTTGAATTGGTAATGGTTATATTGGTCATTCCATTTTTATGCGAAGCTGATGCTGTGATTGCAGGGATATGCTCCCCATTGTAATCATAATTCTCTGACTTCAATTCAATTGGAATTAGTTCAGCATCTTGATGAACATTATACATTTGAAAAACATAATAAGTTGGTGTTTTTACCATTTGAGCACCTCTTGTCATGATTACAGATTGCAATACATTAACGATCTGGGCAATATTGGCCATACTGATTCTGTCCGCATGATTATTAAAGATATTCAGATTGATACCCGCTACCAATGCATCGCGTAAAGTATTTTGCTGTTGTAAAAAACCTTCTTTCGTACCTTCTAGTTTATCGTACCATGTTCCCCACTCGTCAACAATTAGTTTGATATCACCAGCAGGGTCATACTTGTCCATAATCGCCAAATGAGACTTAATGTAATCTTCCACATACATTGTATTTCGTATGGTTGCAAACCACATATCTTCATCAAAATCAATGGAAGAACCTTTTGACCCTTCCCAATTTGATGTTGGTAAGGTGTAATAATGCATTGACAGACCTTGTGCCAGATTAAGTTTATCCTTTATTACTTCAAGAATATTCTCTGTCCATGCCAAATCGTCTGCACTTGGACCGCAAATGACTTTTTGAAAACCATTTCCTCTGATATAAGATGAAAAGTTTCTAAACATATCAGCATAATACTCGGCTCTCAAGTCACCTCCGCATCCCCAGTTTTCATTGCCGATACCCCAAAACTTAACATCCCATGGGTCTTCTCTTCCGTTCTTTTTACGTAATTCTGTCATCGGACTTTCATTAGAGGAAGTAACATATTCAACCCAATCTATTGCTTCCTCAACAGTTCCTGAACCAACATTTATGCTTAAATAGGGTTCAGTACCTATTAATTCACAAAAATCAAGGAATTCATGTGTTCCAAAGCTGTTATCTTCGGTTACACCACCCCAAAAAACATTAACAATTGACGGACGATCTTCCTTAGGGCCAATTCCATCTTTCCAATGATAGGTGTCTGCAAAACAGCCGCCTGGCCATCTTAAAACAGGAATCTTTAATGCTTTAAGAGCCTCTACCACATCGGTTCTATAACCATTGATATTTGGTATGTCGGAATTCTCACCGACATAAATTCCTTCATAAATACAAGTTCCCAGATGTTCAGAAAAATGTCCGTAAATTTCTTTATTGATCTTAATGCCCGTTGAATCTGTTTTTAAAATCAACTTGTTTTGCGCGAGAAGATTCCCTGTAAGTATCAGGCAAATAAATAAAGCAGTTGTTTTCATTTTAGTTATGATTTAATTTTATCAAACATTGAATACATAGATGTAAAAGTTAGATATTTAAGCTAAATAAACCCCATAAAACGGGATTCTTTTATTATACTGTTTATCATTAGCAGGAACAATAAAAACAAAGTTTCTACTTGAATATCAACACACGCAGAATAAAGCTTAAAGCTTTCACTCCAATATTTTTATAATTTCATTTTCTTTCTATTCAAAGCTAACAATAGGGATAATACTATCATCCGGAAAATATTTACTCAGTTTATTTTTAAAGTTGCTGCAGAGGTTTAATCCTCCAGAAACAAATGTTGAGCATATTGATATAAACACCTACGCCAGGTTAACCATTCATGAGCTGTTCCTTCAGACTCGTAGTATATATATTTGATTTTTTGCTTGTCTAACATCTTACAAAATGCCCCAACAGAAGCCGGAAAAGGTGCAGGCTCGGTAGCACCTATGCCCAGCCATAACACTTTTAATTGCTTATTTAATGCATCAGCATCATTAAACTTACCATCCAGAAATTTTTCCGGGTCTATTTCGTTGGAATTTGGATAGTTTGCAGTACCGCTAAACCCTCCGTAATACGCAAACTTATCCAGATGATTCATAATAATCCGCACAGTTTGATTTGCTCCCATTGACAACCCGGCAATTGCACGGGCTTTTCTATCAGCAATAGTGCGAAAACGGCCATCAATCATTGGTATTACCTCATTAACAAGCACTTCTTCAAAAACCATTTGAGGCCTTTTACCGGCAGTTTCATAGTCTTGAGGTCTAAAAGCATAGCCGTTATCCATTACAATAATCATCTCCTTCACTTTGTGACCGGCAATCAGGTTATCCAGTATTAGGTTAGCTTTTCCTTGCGCCGACCAGCCTGTTTCATCTTCAAAACTACCGTGCTGAAGATACAATACCGGATAACAATTTTCCGTATCCTTTTCATAACCTGGAGGAGTGTAAACAAAACATCTTCGCCATGCCTCGGTTATTTCAGAGTAATACTGAACCTGACTAACCAAGCCATGTGGCACATCTTTTAAAGCATAAAATTCCCTGTCTACAGCCGGGATTTCAATAGCACTTCCCCAACGACCGGCACCATAATAGTATTTTGTGCTAGGATCCGGAACCGAGGCTCCATCGATATTTAACTGGTAATAATGAAAGCCTTGGTCTTGAGGAGCTGATTCTCCCGTCCAAATGCCTTCTCTATCTTTTACCAAATTATACTTTTTACCACCAATATCAAGCTGAACCATCTTTGCATCAGGTGCTGAAACCTGCACCCTTACACGGCCTTCAGAATTAACCTGCGGGTACTGCTTGCCGGGTTGATTTACAGAAGACGGCTTAAAATCTTCAATAACCCTAAAATCCTGTGCCTGTACTACCAATACTTCAAAAGAAATAAATACCAATGTAAGTAAACTCCAAAAACTATATTTCATAAACTATAAAAGCTAATTGATTAAACATTGAGATATTTCATTTTTAAAATTCCTCCAATGACCAAATGCCTATCGGAAAAAATGAAACTAGCAAGCGAGCCTGGCCAAATCCCGCTTACTACCCGTTTCTTTCGTAATTACCTAATTATTCACTAAACTGCCAGGCATCGAAATTGAAAAGTTCACCCTCTTTGCCTTTAAAAACGAAATACAAATCGTGTATTCCTTCTACTTTATCAACCTTGGTAGTGAATGTTTTCCAGCTATCTACACTGCCTGTATTTTTAATTTCACAAACACCCATTAACTGACCATCTTTAGCATCCAACCTAATTTCAATTTTACCCCCGGTTATTGAAGCAGCTGTTGCCTCCATTTTTATCGCACCTTTGGCAAAATCTACACTTCTAACTTTTATATAATCACCATTATTGATTTGTGAGACATATACCCCATTTTTACAATCCACTTTAGTCTTTACACCTTCGGACCAGGCTATTGTTTCAGCCTCATTTCGTTTAAATGGGTTTAAGTAAGCTACACCTGTTTTAATACCTTCAACCGTAGGTACTATTGAGGGAATAGAACCGTCTTCATTATATGCAAATTGTTCCACACAGGTAGAGCGCCTGAAACCACCACCGTTTGGTAGTGCTTCGTTATGATAAAAGAAATAGGAGCTGCCTTTAAAATCAATAACTCCTGAATGATTGGTAAACGCAAGTTTAGGATGTCTATCCATAATTAAACCTCTGTAATGCCACGGCCCTGTTGGCGAATGCGATGTTGAATACCCAATGCTTTCAGGGATTCCATTGACAGCATAAAGCAGGTAATATAGATTGTTGCGTTTATAAAACCAGGGACCTTCAACATATTTGGTGCTAATTTTGCCATCTGGTCTAACAATCTCACCAAAAGATTCTTTTGTCATTTCTACAGACACAATCCCATTGTCTCCAATGCTTTTGTCGTACGAAATCATATCTTCGTTCAATTTCACATACCATACACTAGGGTTACCCCAATACAAATATGCCTGCCCATCGTCATCGACAAAAACAGTGGGGTCAATATCTTGCCATAAATGATCACTATCAACCAGTTTTTTACCCAAAGGGTCGGAAAAAGGCCCATAGGGCGAATTGGAAACCAAAACACAAACACCGGTTCCGTGAATCGGTACGTACAGGTAAAATTTGCCATTTCGTTCAATACATTGAGGTGCCCATGCTCCATTATCCTTTTCAAGCCATTTAAAGGATTTTAATGAGGCAACTGCGCCATGATCCGTCCAGTTAACCATATCGGCTGTTGAGTAACAACGCCAATCGTACATGGTAAAGAAATTAGCCATTGTACTATCCTCATCATGCGAGGTATAAACATAGACTGTATCATTATAAACCATGGGTGCCGGATCGGCAGTAAAATAGGTTTGAACAATGGGGTTTTGCGAATAAATCGACATCCCCGATAAAAACACAGTTATAATTGATAATATTACTTTTCTATGCATCATTGTAATTTATGGATTGATATTATTTTATGGATTCTATCTTCCAATACAAATCGAAGACCAGGTAACTAATACGTCGTTTTTCTATCTCATGGGCAGATGAATTAAAAAGTTTTTCAAACTATTAATTTCATCGTTTCCATTTATCTATCAATAGTTTACAACGCTTCTCTACCTAAGCAACAACTATTTATCACTTAGCCCATTCAGCTCCTTCATCTGTTCTTCTCCATTTAAAATACTCATCAAGCACTTTTAATGATTCTTCACTTGGTACGGGACCTACATGAGGCTTTTGCTGCAAATACATTACTTCTGGCTTATCATCACTAAAGGCTGGCCACTCAGGAATACCTTCTCCATTGGGATTACCATATTTTGCAAAATTTGTCCAATAAGTACCCATCGCCTCAGAGATATCAATATCCGATTCCGAAGAGTTATTCAGATCTAAATGTTGAAAAACAAATGCCACATCCTGTCCATGCGGTGAGCCATATCTATACATTGGTGAATCTTCTGGAAATTCAGGATGTTGATCGAAATAGTAATAGTATACATTTGACTTGCCTGTTTTAGATTGAAGCCTTGCCCAAATCCAAGTTTGCCAGCCAAAGGCTGCATCGCGCATAAGGTCACGGGCTGTTTTTGGTACACTATTTTCGGCAAGCGGATAAGCTTCCAACAAAGCATCAGCATACTTACCGAAACGTTGATTCACACTATTTCTAACATTCTCAGGATTCTTCTCCCACATAAAACTGGCGCCTTCGTCGGAATTATAACCGATCAGGACAGGTACATCATTGTATTGGCCTTTTTCATATAACTTGTATTGATCATCTGGAATAACAACACCATCTACAATTGGCCATCCTCCAGGCATGGTCCACCCGGCTGGAATAAATTTTTCAGCTTCTATCTTGCGTAAATCGGCAATTGATGTACCTCCTTGTTGTTTCACATATTCAATGCCATCAGATTCAGCTTGTTTTAAGGTTTTCATATTTTCTCCTGGATAAGTAGTCGGACGTGATGGACCAAATGATCCTCCACTCTGAGATATAGCACCATGAAAAAGCCCTTTCGCCAATGGCGATGCACACAACATACTTACTGATATTCCCCCAGCTGATTCACCGAAAATGGTCACCCTGTCCGGATCACCCCCAAAAGCAGCAATATTTTCTTGAATCCATTTCAATGCTGATATCTGATCCAGCAAACCATAGTTTCCTGATACGCCTTCCGAACTTTCGGTACTTAATTCAGGATGAGCCAGAAATCCAAGTTGCCCCACACGATAAGCAATACTTACTAAAACAACTCCTTTGTCAGCCAAGGCTTGTCCATCAGATACAGGTTCTGATGTAGAGCCAAAACTAAAGCCCCCACCGTAAATCCAAACCATTACAGGTAGTTTTTCATCTGCTGACTTTGCCGGTGTCCAGACATTCAGATACAAGCAATCTTCGCTTTTACCTGAAGGAGGATTACCTCCCTGCATTGGGGCTGGAGCATACTCAGTGGTTTGTTTAACTCCTTCCCATGCTTTAACAGGTTGTGGAGCTTTCCAGCGCAAACCTCCTACAGGAGCCGCGGCAAATGGGATACCTTTATAAATAGTAAGGTTTTCCATAACTGTTCCCTGAATGATGCCGCCCTCAACTTTTAGCTGGCCAGGTTGAAGCTTACTATGGCATGAGATCATCCCCAAAACAAAAAGCAGAAGCAATAAGGTTTTTAAATTTTTCATTGTTAAGTGGGTTTATGATGGACTACTGTTAAAATTAGCAATCAATTTCTTAAATTTAACTATTGTTGTCTTTTGGGAATTATCCCCAAAAGAATGAAAAGTCAGTTCGTTAAAATGATACCGGTGATCGACAAAGCTTTTGGCCTAATCGATGCCAGTTTACTCATTAATTTAGTCAACTTCATCGGGATTGCACCAATGAAGTTGATCAAAAATGACACTATAGATGATTACTTAAACAGTAATTGAGCAAATTCATATAAGCTTCTTCTCCATGTGTGAAATTCATGGGCTGTACCTTCGGACAAATACCAAACGGCATTAATACCAGCTTCTTTCAATTCTTCGGTGGATTTTTGTACTGCTTCAGGACGCTCCTTGCTTCCGCAACTTTGAAAAATCAGTTTCACATTACTTTGGTTTTTAACTTCCTCAGGAGCATAAAGAGCACCGCTAAAAAGACCAATGTGCGAAAACACATCAGGCCTGTTGGTTGTAATGGCTTTTGTCTCCATCGATCCCATGGAAAGTCCGGCCATGGCACGGTTTTCCTGATTGGAAAGCGTTCGATAATTCTCATCAACATAAGAAACTAATTCATCAACCAAAACAGTTTGAAAAGGAATGATATCGAATTCACGCAATTTACCGAATTCAATATCATTAGTCATGCCATATGTCATAACTATGATGAAAGGATTGACTTTTCCTTTGGCAATTAGATTGTCTATGATTAAATTGGCTTTTCCCTGCTTGGGCCAGGATGTTTCGTTTTCGCAGTAACCGTGTTGAAGATACAAAACAGGATAACTTTTTGAAGTTTCATTTTCATACCCGGGTGGTGTGTAAACAAATGCCGTACGGCATGTCTGAGTACTTTCTGATGGGAAAAGAATTTCATGAACATGACCATGAGGAACATCTTTTACAGCAAAAATATCCTGGTCATCTGAAGGAATTTCGATACCACTACCCCAGCGACAAGCGCCAAAATACAGCAATGTTCCCGGATCGGGAACCGATGCTCCATCAATATTCAGTTGATAGTAATGGAAACCGACATCCTGCGGAGCCGATTCCCCGGTCCACATTCCTTCTGAATCCTTAACCATGTCGTATTTAACACCACCAATGTCGAGTTTTACATATTTGGCATCGGGAGCAAAAACTTGTGTGCGTACACGTCCCTCGGAATTGACCATAGGATATACATTGCCTGGTTGGTTTACCGACGACGATTCAAAATCTTCAACTATTTTATCATTCGATTGGGCAACACAGTAGCTACCAACAATCAGAAATATTGCTAAAAGCGATTTGATTTTGTAATTCATTTTATACTTGGTTTTTAGTTTTGATGAAATAAGAGTGATCTCTATTCATTTATTAAAAGTTCATTGACTGCATTAGCAAGATATATATAGGATGCACCAATATCAATAATGTACTCATTCTCTCCCCAGAAAAAAGGCCAATCCTCCTTGTTCTCTGGAAAATCCGGATTCAATATCAGCACACCGGGAACTATTCCTCCGGCGATAAAACTAAAATCGGCCCTGTTGCTTCCATAGGCAACTTTCTTCGAACGAGTTCCCACTGCCGAAACAAAAGAGATGTTAGAATCTGGGTGACATCCAAACAAGTAATTTAACCCCTTGTACACATCTTCCTTGTCGATGATTTCCGGATATGCTTTATAAGCCATATAGTTGGTACTTGCCCACTCTATAACACCGGCATTCCCGGCCCATCCTCTGGTTGAAATAGGCACTTCGTAAGGATTCTCAGCTTCTAATTCTTCTATTTCAGTTTTGTGCTTAACTACGTATTTTTTAAGTTTTTCCTTAAACTCTTCGCCCATGTGAGGAAGTGCACGAAGAGCCATAGAGAGTGTCCGTTCGGATGATTCATCCAAAGCTGGCCATATTAATTCTTCATAGCGTTCTGCATAAGTCTGCTCTCCAGAAGAAATATACAACTGAAATGTTGCCGGTATTTCATTAAAACGTCCCCATCGAGAATATCTGTCGGTTTTGGCTGTATTCTTAATCTCCCTGGCTTCGGTATAAAGAGTTTTTGCCAGGCTCAGGCATTTATCTGCCAGTTCACTGTTGTACTCTTTTAATGCTCTACTGGCAGCAGATAAGGCAGCAACTGTTGAAAAGTCGAGACTATAATTCCGATTGGTGAAAGCCCATCGATCATCCAAGGTACCAGAGCTAACTCCATCGCTTTCGTATGGTTTCAGATTGGGATTGTATGGCAAATTATCCGTTTCAGTTGAAGCATCTCCCAAATGATGGTATTGATGCAACCTTGGAACAATAATACCGCGGATAGGATGTCCAATATTCTCAATTTGTGCTACCAGATTTAATGTACCGTGTTCAATTTGTTGAAGAATATCCGGTTTCCCATCGGGGCGATGGATGTCAACGTATCCGGTTTCCTGATCAATAAAAGTCTGGTCTCTGTTAACTTTGAAGTATTCCCATGAATCAACCAAGCTTTGAATGGTACGGCAGTGAGTGCCTGTTTGGATATCATAATCACCGGCATCAAACCAGCCACCAATGGCCAATCCAGGTATGCGCTCCAGTGGTTTGTACTTGGTATCTGTTACCGAATCCATCCTGTAACCATCAAAAAAATCGATATTAACAGGCGCCTGCAATGCGTCATCCTTAAATGGCTCTCCATGCCAGGTGCGATAGGCTTCATTTACTTTCATATGATCCATCTGCACAGGAAGGAAGACGTCTAAGGTAGGATGCCAGACATTTTCGAAAGCATTGGCGTCAATCGAGAAGGTATTGGTGGTTTGATCACCATATTGAATACAGTACACTCCTGGTTTTGTGATAGAACTGAAGTCTAGCTTTAGATATTTGTAGCGCAGATAATTTCCCCATTCTTGCGTGTTAACAATCAACTGTTTTTCTTTCTTTCCTGAAGCAGTTACTTCATAAATAGAAGCTTCACTCAGGGGCTTGTCATTCTGGTCGAGTTCTATGACGGCAACTTTTTTTTGATCAGGATGATAGCCTACTTGCGAGAAACCAATATTGGGTTTACGCACCCAGTTTTCAATGGAATTGGGTTCAACATGCCATTTCAGAACGTCTCCGGTTTGGTTCGAGGGTAAAATACTTCGGGTAATGAACCAACCATTTTGTGCCAGATTGCGACCGTCGAAAAGCATTATTTCCGATTCCGATTCAATTTTCACATATCTTTCAGGATCTTCCGGAGCCAATACCAAGGTCTTCCCTTGCGCAAGTGGTTTGGGTATAATGTATTCATCAATTCCGCGATCATCAAAGGTATTGTGAGCTCCAAACTGAGGTATTTTATTTTTTGATGATTGAATGGTAGTATTTCCTGAAGGGTAAAGGGGAAAACAGGATGGTCTGCCATCAACCAGGTAGCTTTTTTCGAAGTAAGCAGAAGGTAGAAATTCCAGGTTAAATCCAGCCTTGCCTTTCAATGATTCAGGAACGGTCTGGTCTAGTGAGACCACAATTTGAAAACCATTTCCTTCAGGAGATACTGTGATCTTTGAATCAAAATCATAATCTTCATATCGGAGCGTAAACTCAATACTTTTATTGGCTTTGTCAACACTTTTTTCGATAAGGGTTGGGATTAAATCCCATTGTTCGGGAGTATTTTGCAGCCTTACCGCCCCTCCTGTTGAAGTTCTGACTCCATGATGGATGAGCTCTATACCAGCTGTTTTTTCATCAAAAAAGAAACCATTGTATTGGTTGTTAAAAACCAGGACGTTTAGACCATTTGTCTCGAAATACTCTTTTTCGTTGAGCGTTAGTTTTTGTGCAAAAGAAGAGGTACTAACTATGAAAAGTAAGCCTAACAGGGATCTATACGGATTTGTTAATTTTTTAAAAACCATTATTATAGATTTAGTTATTTGAAGGGTAAATAATTAATAGGAAATGATAAGTAATTGCACCAGCTCGGCCATTCTTGGCCTCCTGGATACGCAAAACAGGTATAATTGGAGTCGATTTCATAAAACTTAGCTATCATTAATTCTCGGTTAGAATATTGCGCACCTTTGATAGGCTTTTAATTCTGATCAGGAAGGATAATCTGATATTTTCCACTCAGATGCATAAGACTGAACAAGTATAGTAGCCCATCATAATAAGGATCAAAATATCCATCATCATACGGTTCCAATTTCTCATTCCAGATTTTATGGACAAAATCCATACTGTTTTGGTTGCT
Source organism: Carboxylicivirga fragile (assembly GCF_050589805.1). Classification (NCBI taxonomy): domain Bacteria; kingdom Pseudomonadati; phylum Bacteroidota; class Bacteroidia; order Marinilabiliales; family Marinilabiliaceae; genus Carboxylicivirga; species Carboxylicivirga fragile. The sequence goes on from NZ_JBNGOY010000007.1 coordinate 82,651, forward strand.
GTTGATATTGATTAATGAAGCAGTTGCCGCTGTAGATATTAGTCCTAGCGAATGTCTTAATGTGGGCTCATAATCACCTGCCGGAAGGATCCATTCAGGCTCTGAGCCATCTAAATCATACTGATCTTTAAAGGAATCCATTCCTTTTGATCTCAGGAAGTTCTGAAAACGCTCGGCATAACTTTCCTGCCATTCTTTGTCTTTTCCGTACCATAAATAATCCATTGCTATATTCATTGGAACTCTCCATGAATCATACCGAAATCCGGGCTTCATCCAGGGAGTAGGATGAGGTTCACCACTGAACTCAGTATAGTCAGAATTAAGACCGGTAACAGGGTGACATGCACGGTGCAGAAAAACCCTCGAAGTATCGGCGCAATCACGATAAAATTGTTCGTGACCGTCATTGGCATAGTCAGCCCATATTTCATAAAACGCAGGGACATGGTAAGAGGGGTCGGTCCAATTGTATCCATGTCCTCCCGGAACAAAAGAAATTTGCTTGTATTCAAGATTTATAAAAGGTTGCACATATTCAGCCCCGTCTTTTTCCCACATGGCATCGAGTATGTGTCTGGCTTCTGCATAATAGTCGATGCCGGTGTCATTACCCCAACGGTTAGATGCAAGCAACAGAGTTGTGACAAAATATAACTCTCCGTCGGAAGCACTTCCGGGAGAATTAATCTTCATTTTTTCAGGATCAAAGCTCCATGCAAAATAGCCTTTTCCCGGACCATCCTGATGTTGTAGATACTTTTTTGACCAACGCCAAATGCGATCAAAAACATCTTTTTTATCCAACTGAACGGCAACCATCATACCATATGAAACACCTTCGGTGCGTACATCCTTATTTTTTATATCAGAAACATAGCCCAATGAATCACCAACTTCGAAATATATGCGATCAGGTCCTTCAAACAGATCGAAATATGTTTTTTCTACCTTCTTATTAATATCTTCCTGACTGTAACCGGCTTCAAGAAATAGATTTCGGTAAATTCCGGATGAGTGGTTCTGTGCAGAAAGGGGAATATGCATTATAGAAAAGATAAATATTAAAAAGGGAACTATTTTTTTGAATTGCAACTTCATAGTCTTACACTTGCTTTTTAGGTCCATAAAAAACGGTTTAATAGTAGTATGAATTAGAGAATTTCTGAATCCTTCATCCATTGAAACAGGGGATCAATCCAGGAATCGTGCTGAAAAACAAAGCCATGATTCCCTTTGGGATAGATATGCATTTCAACGGGTACCTGATGGTATCTCAATTGTTCGAAATAGGATATGCTATTGTCAACATCAACAACCACATCATCAGCAGCATGAGTTATATAGGCTTGAGGAGTATCTTTAGTTACCTGCAATTCCGATGAATATTGAATAATTTTATCAAAACCTGGGTTTTCTCCAAGTAGCTGGGTTCTGGATCCCATGTGAGTGAGACTATCGCTCATACTAATAACAGGATAAACTAATATTTGAAAGTCGGGGCGAAGATTTGTTTGTTCCACATTGTCAATTACTGGATCATAATGCGTGGCCAATGTGGAAGCCAGGTGTCCACCGGCAGAAAAACCCATAATCCCAATTTTCTCAGGGTCTATATTCCATTTTGAAGCGTTTTCCCTAACTATTTTCATTGCTTTCTGCGCATCCTGGAGAGGTATGATAGTGCTATCATCTGAAGAGGGATCGGGCAATCGGTACTTAAGGACAAATGCGACAACTCCGTTTGCAGCTAGCTTTTTGGCAGTAGTAATTCCTTCTCCTTGATAAACTATAACACTGTACCCTCCACCTGGACAAATAATAATAGCAGGCCAAAGTGTATTATTTCCTTCAGGTAAATACATTTCTATACTCGGATATATGACTTTTCTTATCAGTCCATCCGATGACTCAATATCCAAACTCTGGTTTTCGACAACCTCAAGATCTTCTTTTTCATTGTCGTATAGTTCAATAATTTCCTGGCCACTTGTCTGGCTTAAAACCATAGTAAGCATTAGCAGAAACAGTAATCGTTTTAAGATATTCATTGTTTTTTGCGTTTTTCTTCTTACTTATCGATTTGTTTATTAAAGTATATTTGAATGAATAGATGATCCTTTCTTCCGCTAACTGACCAATTCTTTTCTCATGATTTATAATGGTTAAAACCCTATTGAGCTATTCTGGTGATTGCTTACAAATGTTTCAGAAAAGTTTTAAAAAAACTAACAGTCCTTGGGTATTGTACACTTCAAGCTATTAGCATTAAGCAAACTTAAAGATTTTGACACATTGAGTTTTTTAATTTTAGATATTTGATTTTAGATTTCGAACTAAATATGATTAGTGGAAATAATATTTAAATTAGATCATATTTAATTGAATGTAAGCCAAATTACTAATGAGAATCTTCATTAATAATTCTGCAAGCTTCAAAATTTGAGATTGCAAATCATCTTTCTATTACATTCTGAGTTTTAATATTTAAATCGAACCCAGCTTAGTAGAACAAAAAAAATGCAACTCTGATATTCTGAATTAGAATCAGGACAAAAGAAAAACCGGAAGAAAGGATCAAGTTTTCTTCCGGTTTTTATCCTGAATAACAGGATACTTTTAGGGTAGATTAATTACTAAATCCAGGATAAAGTGCATCATTACCGAATCCGGGAACTTGTTCCAACATCCCATTTGAAAGATCGATTTGTCTCTGTGGAATAGGGAAGAAACCTTTGGTTTCATCATAACGAGCGCTATAACCTTTGCTATTAAGCCCGTTAAATACATCAGGATTTCCAAAGTTATAAACTGGTGTTCCCATCTGAGTCTCAAGTGCAGTTTTGGTGTAGTCTGCACCCCAACGACGCATATCGTTCCAACGTAATCCTTCAAAAGCAAGCTCATGATGACGCTCCTTTTGAATATTTTCCAACGAATATGCTACCGGATCAAGGTCAACACGACCACGTACTTCATTCATGTATGACGCGTCTTCGGTTAACTCAGACATCATCAGTAATACATCGGCAAAACGGATGAAAACCAAATCATCACCATGCGATAACTGATTATTGTCTTGATTACCGTACATGATGACGCTGTAATCATTCTTAATTGAGCCGTCAGGAGCTTTTGCGGTGACACCGTTATATTTCTTACCCCAATAATTACTTTCCATCACAAAATCCCATTGACCTTTTGCATAATTAGGAAGCTCAGATTCAATATCAATTACAGAAGCCCAAAGACGGATATCGTCTGGCTCATCAATCATCCACTGATCAACAATACCTTTAGGGATAGAGTTACCTTGTCCCCAACCTCCTGCAAAAGGAAATGTATTACCTAGCGATTGTAATCCTCGCAATGCAAAGAACAATTGAAACGTATTACTATAACCTCGTCGTATATCCCAATTGGCAAAGTTCGAAAACTTAAGCGCAAATACTGTCTCAGGGTTTACAGCACCATTATCAGCAGCATACAGAAGCTCTTTGCCTGTTTGCTCCATATAATCAGTCATGTAAGGATAATCATTTATTGTCAAAGAATTTGTATAAGGCCAAAGTTCGTGATAATCGTCAACCAAATAATGTCCGCTGGCACTTATGCATTCTCCCAACCAAGACGTAACTTCAGCCTTGGTAACACCAGGGAGTGAAGTCTCTTGGTAAAAACCAGTATAAAAAAGCCACACACGAGCCATTAAGGCTTGAGCTGCCCAAACAGTTACACGACCTTCCTCTGTTGAAGAATAAGGCACTTGGGGCAATATTTCAATGGCTGTTTTTAAGTCTAAAGTTATTTGCCCATAAATCTCTTCAGTACTCGCAGCGGGCAAATTAGCTTCTTCCGTGGTTATTTTTAGCGGCACATTTCCAAATAGAGTCGCCAAACGGTAGAAAAAGAAAGCTCTTAAGAAAAGGGCTTCTCCCTTGTATTGATTTTTCAGTTCGGGACTCACAACAATGTCACTTAGAAGATCCATATTTTCAAGGGCAAAATTTGCGCGGTGAATTCCTTCGTAAGTAACTTCCCATGTATGAGACAACATTTCAGGATCGGAATACATCATGGCCTCGTATGATTGAGCCTTAATGTCGTTAACGCCACCGCCGCCCAACTTTTCGTCACTGGCCACTTCACAAACAAACAAGTAACTTTGATCTACATTACGCTGTTCGTTATTCATGGTAGTATAAATGCCTGCCATCATTTGTTTGGCATCATCTGCAGTCTGCGGAAAGTTATCTGAAGTTTTTTGAGTAAGTGGCTCCACATTCAGAAAATCCTCTGAGCAGCTACCCAAAATCGTAGCAGCAATGATTAAATATGCTATTTTTTTCATAATCATCTAAAATAAGTTTATTAGAATTTCAAATTAAATCCTACCATATAAGTTTTTGGAGCAGGATAAAAACCTAGATCAATACCTTGCACAAAACCTTGTTCATCACCATAACCTACCTCAGGATCTAAGCCAGAATAGTCGGTAAAAGTAAATAAGTTACGTCCTGCCACGAACATACGAGCTTGCGACAATGGCAATTTAGGTAACAGCTTTTTAAAGTCATAACCAAGGGTTATATTCTGAATTTTAACAAAGTCACCATCTTCAATGTATAGCTCTGATATATTTAACCGGTTGGTTCCATTACCTGGAGTCATGCGAGGAATCTTGTTAGAAGTTCCTTCACCGGTCCAACGACCCAAAATGTCGGTGGTATAGTTATGGAACTCGTTGTCGCCAAAAGAACGATACGACTTCAGTATTTGATGACCAAATGCACCATTACCACTTAATGAGAAATCGAATCCTTTATATGCTAGGTTAAGGCTAAAACCAATTCTAACATCCGGATGAGGATTACCAATCATGGTTTTATCTTCTGCAGTCACCTCACCGTCACCATTGACGTCAGAGAAAATAACATCCCCTGGCTGAGGGTTTGACTGTAGAAAGCCATGAGTCCAGTCCGCAATTTGTTGTTCATTCTGGAAAATCCCTTCTGTTTTGTATCCGTAGAAATAGCCTGCAGGCATACCATTTTCAACTCGCCAAACCGGGTCGGTACCTTGTGAAATAACATTTGGGTCACTTGCCAGAAAACCAGTATTGTCACCAAATTTAGTAACTGTATTTGTATTTTTAGAGATATTAAATTGGGCACCATAAGTGAATTCGCCCACATTGTCATTCCAGCGCAATGCCAATTCAAATCCTTTGTTTTCGATATCGCCAGCATTGGCAAAAGCAGCAACAGGACCCATAACATCTGAAATGTTAGGACGAACCAACCAATCCTTTGTGGTCTTGACATAATAATCGAACGAACCCTGAAGTCTTGAGCTTAGGAAATGGACATCCAAACCAATATCCAATTGCTCAGAAGTTTCCCAAGTGATAGCAGGATTTGGGAGTACAGAAGGATAACCACCCAGTTGCATTTTAGATCGATCGTTTCCGAATCTGTAATTGTTTTCAGCATCAAAACCAATAAGGCTCAAGTACTGGTAAGAATCAACATTTTGATTACCGTTTTGTCCCCAACTGGCTCTTAACTTCAAGAAATCAACAACTCCATTGTCTTTCATAAAACTTTCTTCGGTTATAACCCAACCGCCCGAAACTGATGGGAAATATCCCCAACGATTGCCACTTGGAAAATTAGAAGATCCGTCAGCACGCATCACCAAAGTAAGCAGATACTTTTCGTTAAAGTTGTAGTTGACCCTTCCAAAGTAGGAAGCAAGAACTCCAGGATCATTAGGTGCCCCCTCAATACTCGTTATACCTGATGTTAACCCATCGGTATTGTCAAGATAAGCGTATTTATAACCAATAAAAGTTGGATTGGCATTGGTGACAGACATATTGGTGCCATATCCCCATTTTTCAGCAGATTGTCCAACCAACACATCAAAATTATGTTGATTCACTTTAAACTTATAATTCAATGTGTTTTCAAGAGTCCAACGGTATCCGCTGCCTGCATTTTGTATAATCCGACCGGGGGTCATAAATGCATCCCCAGCCAAAAAATATTCAGGTTGGTAGCTTCGGTAAGCATCGGCATGCATTCTGTATCCAAAGTTAGTTTTCCAAATCAACCCTTTAATTGGTTGAATTTGTAGATAGGCATTGCTATTTAGGTTGTAATTCATGGTCTCATTTTGTCCACGATTTAAATCCATCAAAGCCTTTGGGTTATATACACGCGACGATAGTGCAGAAAGGCCTGAAGCATCATTATCTGCTTGTGCCCAATACTCGCCTTCAGCATTGTATGCAGGCACCAAAGGGTTTCCTGTCATCATGTTGCGGATGTCGTTGGAATACATGCCTCCTATGGCAATACCACTTCTTTCGCGATAGCTGTAGTTTAAAGTTTGACCCATTTTAATGATGTCCAATCCACCTTTCTTATATAAAACATGGTCGCTGTTCAAACGCAAGGTATACCTGTCGCTTGTTGGCTGAACGGGTTTTCCCAAAGTACCTTCTTCTGACGAATAAGAAAATCCCATTGCGAATACTGAGTTTTCAGATCCACCGGTAATGTTAATAGAATGGTTTTGAATGGGAGCATTCTTGTTCTCGATTTCTTTCATATAGTCGGTTCCTTGCCATCCATTTTGAACATCCTGGTATAAACCGGGAATGATGGAAGCGAAATCAAGGGGATCTTTTCCTGAAACCACACGCTCCTCGTTGTAAATATCCATAAACTGCTGAGCATTCAACAAATCAGGCATTTTATAAACATTCTGAACGCCATAAAACCCATCATATGTCACCAATGTACGTCCTTTTTTACCACTCTTGGTGGTTACCAAAATAACACCGTTGGCAGCCCTGGATCCGTAAATAGCAGCAGAAGCCGCATCCTTCAACACATCGATCGATTCGATATCCGAAGGGTTGAGGGTATTGATATCGCCACCAGCAACACCATCAATCACATAAAGCGGATTTGAATCACCAATAGTACCCAAACCACGAATATTCACTTTAAAACCTTCACCTGGCATGCCCGATGCCTGGGTAATGTTCACCCCTGGAGACATCGTCTGAATAGCATCTAATGCCTGAGTCGAATTCTGTCGCTGTAAATCATCTGATCCAAGTGAGAGGTTGGCACCGGTCACCAGTTTCTTCTTTTGTACACCGTAACCAATCACCACCACTTCGTCCAAGTCAGCGATGTCAGGTACCATGTTCACATTTATAGTAGTTTGTGTGCCAACTGTAATTTCTTGTGACTTCATTCCTATAAACGAGAACACCAATATGGCATTGTCGTCAGTAACTGTTATTAAGTAATTACCATCCAAATCGGTTATCAGACCGTTGTTGGTTCCTTTTTCAAGAACTGTTACCCCGGGAATGGGCTCGTTCTCATTGTCGTAAACCTTACCGCTCACCTTTTTTTGGGCAAACATAGCAAAGCCTACAAACAAAAAAAGAAGCAAAATGAGATTTCTTTTTTTCATAAAATTTTGGTTTTAATCATTAAGTAATTATTTGTTAATTTTAATTAGAAAATGTTAATTCTAAAGTATACTTTTCCCCTATTACTCAGTTTTAATATTGGATATAGTTATTAAGATTTTAGATATAAGAGCAATGTGTACAACAGATAGATGTTTTTGAAAATACACTTTAAAGAAAAGTATAAGCCAGATGAGCTTTTATTGATAAAGACTTGACTGTAAATAAGAATTCAATTTCATATTTAGCCTTCTTAATACATTAACCTCTCCCATCGTAAACTCAACGATGCAATAGCTGCCAAAGGAAATAATACTCTCAGCTGAAAGTGTCGTGGTGGTCGCCGATAGAGCATATGTTGATTTTGAAAACCTCTACAGGTGGCATAAAGGCAATAGTTATTTTGTTGTTCGCTTAAAGAAATCTGTCAAGTTAAAACATCTTGTCGAACAGGATCTTCCAGAAAGCCGACATCAAATCAACCAACAAAACATACAACTAATCACCAACCAGTTTACTTGGACAGCAAACACGATATCAGATTTATATAAAGCCAGATGGGAGATTGAGCAATTTTAAAGATATAAATTAGTTGTTGAAAATCAAGTCCTTCTAGGAACATTACCCAATGCCGTTTTAATACAGATTTGGACAGCAATAATAACAGAATAAAATAAAAAGTGTCTATTAATATATAACTTATTTATTAAATTCCTTTTAACCCGCCTATTTAATCAGTATAATGATGTTTATTGAGTTCTTTTTACCGAACTATAATTCAGATAAAGAATTTCGAATTTAATCAATTTCTATAAGTATAGACTGTATCGACGGATTCGGTTCAAAAAGCGAATACAATCACTCTTTTAGCCAGCATAGACTTTTTCAGCACCATGTGATTAATCATATTCGAAGTAGTAAGCGGCTAGCGGTTGTTTATTTCTTTATAGAAGACATTATCGCGTTATCTATTTCATTAAAATTAAATGGTTTTCTGAAATATTTCAATATTAGATTGGACTCTAGTGCCTGTTGAATTTCATCTGTAATATCATATCCTGTTAAAATATAATATTTAACATGTGGATATTTTACTTTTGCTTTTTTAATAAATTCTATACCAGTCATTATTGGCATTTTCATATCACTTATTATAATTAAAATATCTGAATGTTTTTCCAAAATTTCTAGGGCTGCACTTCCACTTTCAGCAATAATTACTTCATATTTTCTATTGAAATTTAATTTGAATAATTGAAGGTTTAATTCTTCATCATCAACATACATTATTTTTATGTCATTGTTCATTTCTTATACTTTTGGGTACTTTTATTAAAACTTTACTTCCTTTATTTAATTCAGATGTGATTTGCAATTCACCATTGTGTTGTTCGATTATTGAATTTGTAATTGCCAAACCCAGCCCAGTGCCTTTACCAGGATCCTTTGTAGTAAAAAATGGGTCGACAACTCTTCCTAAGTTATCATTCGAAATACCACAGCCGGTATCGGTTATAACAATTATAAGATTGTCATCTACCACATAAGTTTCGATTTTAATATCGCCTTTTTGTTCTATAGAATCAATTGCATTTGAAATAATATTTATAAATACCTGATGAAGTTTATTTGTATTACCTTTTGTAATTAATACATCGTCATTGTAATTTCTAACTATCCGTATCTTATCTTTAAATTGACTATTAAGCACACTGAGACAATTATCTAAAATTGAATGAATATCACATTCGTCTTCATAACTGTTATTGCTTCTGCTTAACTGATTTAATTCTTTAACAATATCAGCTGCACGTTCAACGCCAGTTTTAATTCCTTGGAGGAATATAGAGATTCTTTCATCCTTTTCAATATCAGATGTTTTAAGCTCGTTAATTAGGCCTATATATCCGCCCATAATATAGTTGAGTGGATTATTAATTTCATGTGCAATACCTGCAGTTAAAACACCTAACGAAGCCAATTTTTCAGATTGAATTAATTGTTTTTGTGTAGCTTTCAAGTAATTCAATGTATTTTCTATTTCTTCTTTTTGTTCCTGTACTAATTTATTTTTTTCTGAAATCAATTCATTCTTAAAATTCAATTCCTCATTTACGGTTCTTAATTCTTCATTTCTAGCTTCCAATTCACAAGTTCGATCTGCAACTAATTGTTCTAAATTTTCATTCTGTTTTACTAAATTATTATGAAGCTGAGAGTTCTGAATTGCAACCGACAATTGGTTAGCAACAGTTTGACCAAACTCGATTTGTTTTTCAGAGTAGTTTTTTGATTCTTCACATGCAGTTAGAATTAAAACACCTAAAGTTTTTTCCCCCTTAATAAATGGCAGATATAATAAGGACCGAGCTTTACTCAGATTAATAATATCTTGCTCTGTTTTTGAAAATATTTCAGCTTGAGTATCGGAAATAAATAAAGGTTTTTTCGTTGATATTGCAGTTTCAATATGAGGATGATCCAAGAGATTGGCTCTTCTAAAAATATCAGGCAATTTGGGATCAATAGTTGGAGTTGCAGCCATTAGATATAATTTTGTTTCATCTTCCAAAATATAAATGGCAGCTTTTTCTATTTCCAACAATTCTGACATCCCATTACTGATTATCTGCAAAACCTCCTCATAATCGATGGCATTAATAATACTTTGACTTATTTTCGTTATTATTGATAATTTACGAAAATCTTGAGAATTATTATCACTACTGTTTATAAAAAAATCCTTCATTTCACAATTTAATATTTATTTTTCTTTTAATTCTCAATATTTTTTTTAAAAATATATCTGCATTAATTGGTTTTCATAAATATAAACTCGTTATGTTTTCCATATCTCTAAAGTAAAGTCCACTTTCCTATGCTGCATTTTTTTGGTACTGCAATCAATGGTGCAATGGATTCTTCCAACTTCTTTTGCTCCCCAACCAGATCTGTCCTAAATAAAGCCTATTAGGCTCCAGTTTCCCAGAGCGAATATTTTTATAGTGCCTAATCATAAAAATACTAATTGGCTATGAACAAATTTAACCTTGTTTGCTCAAATTATTCAAACTTTAAGCAGGAATTCTTTTTATACCTAACAGAAACGCACCAAACGAACAAACATAACAAGGGCATTGATAGTTGGACGCATTTGATAACCATGCTTTTTTGCCAGTTTTCCAAACTGACTTCCTTAAATGATGTAACTACTGGCTTAAAATCTGCTTCAGGTAACTTAAACCATCTTGGTTTAAGAATCTCTCCATCAAAATCTTCTTTGTCATACCAAAATAAAAACCGTGAATAGCAGTTGTTTCAGGATTATTATTTTGAGTTATTGCACAAGCTATCAGGAATAACTCAGTTTAGGCAAGCGCGATTTCGTATCAAATCAAAAATATTGCTATTGGATTCCACAACAATATCATTGTGTCTGAACCTGTTTGATTGGGCAAAATACAGGAAGAAAAAAGGGGCAATAAAGCTTCATACTTTACTAGATTTTGATGGCTGCCTTCCTGTATACATTAACCTCTCCGATCGTAAACTCAACGATGCAAAAGCTGCCAAAGGAAATAATACTCTCAGCTGAAAGTGTCGTGGTGGTTGCCGATAGAGCATATGTTGATTTTGAAAACCTCTACAGGTGGCATAAAGGCAATAGTTATTTTGTTGTTCGCTTAAAAAAATCTGTCAAGTTCAAACGTCTTAACAAACGAGAGCTTCCAGAAAGCCGACATCAACATATACTTGTGGACGAATACATTGAACTAGAGGATGCAAAAACCTATAGTAAGTATCAATAGTTGTTCGAATTCTATTTGCCGTCTTTATATAGGATTGTGGAGTACAAGAAATACTGATCAGTAAAACTAGAATAGGTATGAATTAGTATATTCTTATAAAATTCTGAATTTAGCATATTTCAATTATACTTAAAACTATACTTATCGCCAACTTTGGTATCAAATCCAATCGTTTTTTCATTGTACTTTAAAGAGCATCTATTACCAATTTTTGAAAGAACTTCTACTTCTATCAGTTTACCATTCCTCCACTTCATTGAAATTTCAAAACCACCTCTGGCACAAATTCCGGATACCTGACCGTCAGACCATACATCGGGTAAAGCTGGTAATAAAAGTATCTGTTCTTCATTTGATTGTAATAACATTTCAATTACACCAGCAGCACCACCAAAATTACCATCTATCTGAAAAGGTGGATGAGCATCTAATAAATTGGGATAAGTGCCACCGCCGCCACCATAATTCACGTTTTCGGCACCATGGGGAGGCACATAGGTCAGCAATTCACGATAAAGCTTATAGGCTCTGTTACCATCCCAAAGTCTGGCCCAAAGGTTAATTCGCCAGCCTTTTGACCACCCGGTAGTTTCGTCACCTTTTATTTCAAGTGATGTTCGGCAAGCTTCAGCTAAATCCGGTTTAGTTAACGGAGTAATATGATTTCCGGGATGCAATCCAAATAAGTGTGTCTGGTGACGATGTTGAGGTTCAGCATCTTGCCAATCGTGATACCACTCCTGAAGATTGCCCTTTTTTCCAATCTGATAAGGGTATAATTTGCTTAGGGCTCTACTCATACTATCTCTCAAGGAAGCATCAATATTAAGTATTTGAGAAGCCTTGATGGTTTGTCCAAAACATTCGCGTATCATAGCCAAGTCACTAGTAGCCCCATAAAGTGTTGCACCTTTGAAACCATCAGGGGTAATATAAGTATTCTCAGGAGATGTTGATGGTGAAGTAATAAGGTATCCATTTTTATCTTCAACTAACCAATTAAGACAAAATTCGGCTGCTCCCTTCATTAGCGGATAGGCATAATTACTAAGAAATGTTTTATCACCCGTATATAAATAATGATCCCAAAGGTGAGTTACTACCCAAGTTCCACTCATATTCCAGCAAGCCCACATGGGATCTCCGTAACCAAAGTCTCCAACTGGATTACTCATTGCCCAAATATCGGAGTTATGGCAAGCTGTCCAGCCCTTATCAACCCCGTAAAATGTTTTAGCCGTAACTTTACCTGTTTCAGCCAGATTACCAATAAAATTTAAAAATGGCTGATGCATTTCTGAAAGATTTGCGGACTCAGCTAACCAGTAATTTTCTTCCACGTTGATATTCATGGTATAATTACTGCTCCAAGGAGGACGAAGGTAAGGATTCCAAATTCCTTGCAAGTTAGCCGGAACCTGATCGGTTCGAGAACTGGAAATCAGCAAGTACCGGCCATACTGAAAATATAAAATTTCCAAGCCCTTATCTTCTGCTCCCTCTGTATATTTGATTAAACGTTGATCTGTAGGCAACTCAGGGCTATTACAATCGCCTAGCTCCAGTTTAACCCTGTTAAAAAACGATTGATAATCCTTTATGTGATCTGATTTTATGGCTTTATAATTTTTCTTTGTCGCCTGATCCATTAATTGTTCAGCAATAGTCTGGTTATCCAATCCCTGGCTGGCTGGATTTTTATCAAAACCATTAAAACTAGTAGCCGTACAGATATACAAGGTCACTTCATTGGCATCACTCACCCGCAAACAACTATCCGCTACAATAATCTCTCCTCCATCATTTAAAACGCTAAAATGAGCTGAAAATCTTGTACCTCGACTCTCTTCAAAGCGAACCGGATTGTCACTACCCCAATAGTTTGGTACAGTATAATATGGAGCATATCCAGACACTTCTAATGTAATTTCATTAGCCACACTTTTAAATTTTAACTGGCTATCAAATTTCAGATTAAAATTTAGTGCATTTTTCTTATCAGCGGATAGCTTTATTACCATCACCTTATCAGGATTGGACACCATATATTCGCGATGATATGTTACCCCATCACTCTTATAATTAACTTTTGCAACAGCATTGCTAATATCTAATTCCCGATAATAATCTTCAAGGTTTTTTTGGTTACTAAATTCGAGATACATGGTACCAAGTGGAGCATACGATTGGGAGAATTTACCTTGGATTTTTTTATTCAGTTGTTCGGCTAATTTATAGTCTTCGTTTTCTAATGCTTTTCTGATAGCGGGAATATTTTTAAAAGCTCTGGGATTCATATATCTATCCACGGGTTCTCCACTCCACAAAGTGGCATCGTTAAGATGAATCTTATCAGTATGAACCCCACCAAATACAGTTGCACCTGTTTTGCCATTACCTATAACTAAAGCCTCTTCGAAGTGAATAGCGGGCTTATCGTACCATAGTTTTAAATCGTTATCAATGTTTGAACTATTGCAACCAATCAATAGTATAGTGGCTAAGATATTGAGTAAGATCCTTTTCATACATAATATTTTTTGAAGCCAATGAATTCCAATCAAATAATTCAGAGCACCCAGTTAAAACTGTCGCTCTGAATTACACGTTCAATCAATCGTAACTTGATGAAAACTACAATTAAAAATATAACTTGAGGTACTTCATAGCTTTATTTATTAATTTAAGGGTATAATCTTGGCAGCAAAACCTCCTCTTCGAAGCATGCTTACATTAAGTACTGAATTACTATCAATTACCATGTGTTTCATTGAAAAAGTTTGATCGTGCTCTCCATCAGCAATCAATGTTAGTTTGTATTTACCACTAATAGGCAAAAAATCGAATTTGACAGTTTGTTTTTTTTCCTTCGAATCAGAATTGATACCACCAACATACCAGGCATTACCTTTTTGGCGAGCCACAACAGCAAATTGCCCCGGATAACCGTCCAGCAACTTTATATCATTCCAACTACAAGGTACAGTTCTAAGGAAATTTTTAACAAAATAGGGTAATCGATTATACCCTTCAGGACGATCAGCCATATGTTGAATGCCGGACTCAAACACCACACTAAGTGCTAATTCGTGAGCATAAGAAGTGATGTGCGTATATTGAGAGTTGGTAAAGGTTACAGGAGTATAATCCATTGAACCAACTACATTGCGGGTAAATGGCAAAGTAGTATTGTGCTCTGGTGCTGTTGTTGTAAACTCCGGCCCGTTATTGTACCATTCGGCACCGCGAACTCCCTCATAAGTCATCAGGTGAGGGTAAGTACGCTGCCAGCCACGCGGCACTAGACATCCATGAAAATAGACCATTATTTCAAAACGGGCTGCATCTTCCAGTATATCCAGGTAATAGTTAATCATATTCTGTTTTTCACTTTCAAAAAAGTCAACTTTTACACCTGCAATACCCATCTCTTTAAGTTTCCTAAACTCAGCCATTCGGTTTTCGTGTGTGAGCATCCTGTCTTTAGGCGTTGCACCAACCCATGTATGATCGCCACCAGAGTTATACCAAATCAACGGTTTTAAACCCAATGAATGAATATAGCTCAGTGCATCATTTAGATTACCTCCATTGCCCATGGCATCCCACTCCCAATCGAGCAGTGTATAGGGCCATCCCATATCGGCAGCCAAATCAGCAAATTTACACACAACCTGATAGTCTCTTGTACCATGATTATTCGACCAATAATTCCAGGATGATAATCCCGGTTTAATCCAGCTTGCATCCGTTAATACTGAAGGAGATGAAAGGTCATCAATCAAGGTTGATTCAACAATATCGGCCAAACTACCAACAATAATACTTCTCCAGGGTGATTTCCAGGGTAATGTTATTGATGGAAGTATGTGGCCTGTACCTCTGCCATTCCATTCATCAGGAAAAGTGAGTTTATAAACATTTCCATCTTTAAAATTTGTCAATTTGGTTCCGCAGTAGTTTCGATCAAGGTCTGCTTCATGAATCAGAAACCAGCAAAGACTGTCGGGACTCTGAAACAGTGCCGGATAGCACCAATCCTGTTGCACGCTTCCATCCAGCATGCAAGAATAAAGACCTTCGTTTGCAGGATTAAACTTCTCTAACCATCGTTTTGTGCTATCCGAAACAGAATAAGCTGTTAGTTCATCATTTATGATATAACTACCTTGCTTATCCGGAAATTCATATCGGAAAGCAATTCCATCGTTATAAGTTCGTAAAAACAGATTCAGTTTTGTTTTTTGTGGAGTGATAAAATTAAGGATAACTTCATTCCCATCATTCGTTCGATTAGATCGTTTACCATGTCTGGAAGCATAGCCTTCATGTATAGCATGGGTTTTACTCGTCTTAACCAGTTTTAATTCTTTTGAAAATACCTGATCTTCTCTTTCCAAGCCCAAATCAATACGTGGAATTATTTCTTTATAATGCTCACCAACAAGATACTCTACTTTTAAATACCAATTACTATAATCACTTTTCTGATGGTTTATTAATTGAAGTTGAAGTTTTTTATTGGGAGAGTTAATTGTAGTCCTGGCAAAACTATTAACAACTCCAAGAAGCAGAATAATAATCAGGGTATTTGAAAGTCTCATTACGCTACTTTTAAAAAAATTGATTCCTTATAAAATGGAAATTCTAAGTTTTTTTAGATCCGCATCTTTTGAACTAGTTCCATATAGGATTTCAAATTCTCCTTCGGTAACAGTCATTCTTCGCTGTGACCAATCGTAGAACTCAAACGATGATGAGGGTATTTCAATGGTAGTTTTGACAGTTTTACCCTTTGATACTTCAACCCGTTTAAAAGCTCTCAGATTTTTAATCGGTCCTTCCAAATCATCAACTTTGCGGATATAAACCTGCACTATTTCGGTACCATTGCGTTTTCCCGCATTGGTTACAGGAATAGTTAGTTGCACAGACTCATTGGCATGGATAGTACTTTTGTCAACTTTAGCCTCTCCAATATTGAACTGTGTATAACTTAAACCAAACCCAAACGGAAACAGAGCTTCAGTTGTATAACGATAGGTTTTTCCTTTCATTGAATAATCCTCGAAATCACCAAGCTTTTCAGAGTTTTCATAGAAAGTTACAGGTAACTTTCCTGAAGGGTTATAATCGCCAAACAACACGTCAGCAACCGCCAGACCACCCGATTCGCCTGGATACCAGGCCTGTAAAATGGCATCGCAACTCTCTGTTTCAGGAGCCAATGCAATAGCCGATCCTGAGCAATTCACGAAAATCACTTTTTTGCCTGCTTCTTTCAAAGCCTTCAAGCAATTACGCTGTACCGATGGTAGTTCGATATTTGTTCGGTCTCCACCTTTAAAACCCGGATAATTAACCGGCATTTCTTCTCCTTCAAGGTTACCGGATAATCCTCCAACAAAAATTACATCATCAACTCCTTTTAACTTATTGATCAGGTTTGTATAATCAACATCTATTTCTTTACCAAAGTCAAATTCAATATTAGCCTGCCAGTTATTTGACTGATTATAGAGAATTTGAATTTTATATTTCTGTCCGGCCTCAACCCTAAAAGGCATTCGTGATGACAGTGTTCTCCAATTGTTATACTTTTTAATGGTTTCACCATTAACCAATAATTCAAAATAACCGGTTGCTCCGCCCTTAAAAACAATTTCTTCACTAATCTTTGGAATAAACTCAGTTTCGTATACAGCCGAAAAACCTTCGAGTTTTACCCCTGATGCAAATTCGTGTTGACCTGCCGTGGTCATTTTTATAGGGTTTACAATTTGTTGAGTTGTTACAATATCTCCTTCTCGATTTGGATTATTCCAGTAAGTTGCTTTAAAACCTGGGTTACCATCAACCGAACACTGACTAAAGTAACTAACGGTTACCTTGTCTTCAACCAGATCACAAGCCTTATCATACAAAATTTTGTTTGTTGTTATTTTAGTTTGTATTCCTTCAAGAATTGAAATAGTACGCACTGGTGTCCCATTATAATTCCCCCACAACATAGGTTCGTCGTTGGCATTAGGACCAATAACAGCAATTTTTTTACTCTTTTTCGACAGAGGTAACACATTGTTTTTATTCTGTAGAAGAGTCATGCTTTGCCTAGCCATGTCAAGGGCAAGCTGACGATGTATCTCATTGTTAAGAACTGATGCAGGAATTTGCGCCCAAGGTACAATCGAATCATTATCAAAATCACCAAGATCAAAACGGCCAACCAAAACACGCATCAGACTTTTGTCAATATCTTCCTCTTTTATTAAATCTCGCTCAACAGCTTCGGGAAGGTTCTTAAATGGGTAATTCTCCCATACGCATTCAACGTCGGTACCCGAAAGTACCGCTTTAGAAGCTGCGTGAACCGCATCGGAAGATACATTATGAGTGGTGAAAAAATCGGTCACTGCCCCACAATCGGAGACGACCAAATAATCAAAGCCCCACTCATCGCGAAGAATACGCTGCAGTAAACGTGTATTTCCGCAGCAAGGTTCATCATCTAAACGCTGATAGGCGCACATAACCTGCCTGACATCAGCCTCTTGAACTAACGCTTTAAAAGCGGGCAGATATGTTTCGTATAACTCACGAGGATTTACATTATTCAAATTCAGCTCATGCCTGCTCCATTCGGGACCTGAATGGACAGCATAATGTTTTGCACAAGCCAACAATTTGCGATATTTCGCATCTTCAGGTCCTTGCAATCCTTTTACCACAGCAACACCCATACGCGAAGTAAGGTATGGGTCTTCACCATATGTTTCCTGTCCTCGCCCCCATCGAGGGTCTCTAAAAATATTAACATTAGGCGTCCAAACTGAAAGACTCAAGAAGCGTTTATTTTCATTACCAGCCTGTATCCATTGATGATATTTCGCTCGTGCTTCATCCGAAACTGCATCATATATACGATATAATAATTCATCGTTGAATGATGCTGCCATTCCGATAGGCTCAGGAAAGACAGTAACACTATCATTATTTGCATAGCCATGCAGAGCCTCGCTCCACCAGTTAAATCGTTTAACACCCAATTCAGGTATCGGATCAGACTGGTCGCACATTAGGGCGGCCTTTTGGTCAAGTGTTAGTCTTGAAATTAAATCTTTTGCCCTTTCTTCTGAGCTCAGGTTTGAATTTTGATATGGAAACTGGGCTTTAACTGTAAAAACAGTTAAAGCCATAGTCACCATTAAAATTTGCCTAATATTATTCATTGAGTATTATTTAAAAGTCTCTGTTTTTTTAAACTAATCAACAATGGCATCATTAGCTGACGTTGCATATAAGCCCAACAAACATCCAGTAAAGCCACCTGCTACATCAGTTGAAAGAATATCTCCCGATACAACTCCACCTACGTTAATAAAATCATTCCCGTTTATTGAATAAGAGAAATTATAATTATCACCCTCAGCAGACACTTGCAAATCAATAGGTTTTAAAATGTCTATTTTTGTTGAAGATATAATCTCAGAACTTAATTCTTTTTGAAATCGATTTTTGAAATTTCTTTGTAAAAGCAAATAGTAATCTTTTCCTTTTTTAGTTACACCAAAAACATAATTGGAGTTTTCGTTTTGCAAACAAACAATACCTGCCAAATCATTTTCACTTGTTGGTTTATAACTCATTGTAGCGGAATATGAAAAGCTACTGTGCATTTGACGATAAAACAATGTTGAAGTCGGTTTCACTTCCTTTATGTTGGTATCAAATGGTTTAATCCTGATTCCGTTTGCTACTTTTTCAATAAACTTTTCACGAGGGCCTCTTAAACCAATCCATCTGTAGTCTAAATTTTCTCCAGAAAAATCCTCTTCATATGTAAAGTTTCCGTTTGGAAAAAATCCATTAACTCCGGTTTTATTTTCAACACCTTCTGGCAGGGGTAATTTAGGCTCTAATGGCACTAAACCGTTTTCAAAAACAGGCCATTCACCCGACCAGTCAACGGGTAAGATAAAGGTTTCACGACCAGTATTTACACGCTGCTTTTCGTTAGGGCGTATTGCTAAAAATACACCGTAGTGTTTTCTATCAGGACCTTCAATAATATCTGCATGTCCAGCCCAATCCACTTTGTTATCTCGGATTTTATTAAAATACCTTTGTGTAAGAATAGGATTACTAGGAGCTGGAATATAGGGACCTTTGGGATTATCTGCTTTGAAAATCACTTCGCTATGCCAACCTCCAGTTCCACCTTCGGCACACATCAAATAATATTTTCCATCTTTTTTATACATATGCGGTGCTTCGATCCAAATTGGTTTTTTAGCTAAATCAACACCTCCATCTACAATAATCTTATCAGTTCCTTCAATTATTTGATCATTTTCAATATCGTACTCCCAAATTTTTATGACACGATGACCAACATATAATTCTTTACCCTGGTCAGGAGCATCATTGTGCACAACATAAGCCTTACCGTCGTCATCAAAGAAGATCGATGGGTCAATACCGTCAAATTTTAATTTGATAGGATCACTCCAATTCTTTTTCAAAGGATCCTTGGTCTTTACAATAAAGTTACCCAAACCACCGGTAAACCCGGTGGTTATCATGTAAAAAGTATCATTGTATTTGTTATAGGTAATACCAGGGGCATATATTCCGGCACTAATACCACAGTCGGATACATCTAGTTGTGATTCACGGTTTAACACTCCACCAAGGTCTGTCCAGTTAACCAAATCTTTAGAATGAAAAATAGGAACACCAGGAAACATGGCAAACGATGAACAAACCATAAAATAATCCTCACCTTTTTTAGCTATGGCAGGGTCGGGGTAACAACCTTGCAGGATTGGATTATAAAACTCATTCCCATTTAAGGGGGTGTTACTATACACTTCGTCTGTACCCTCATAAGTAAAGGCTGAAAAGACTGGGGCATTCGTCACTTTATCTTTCTTAACCGGTTGTTTCGCATATACTTTTAAAGTCATTAGTAATGCAATTAGTGTCCATATTGTCTGCCGGGTATTCTTCATTGTCTACAATATTTTTTTTAATACAAATTATTATTCATAAAGCCATATTGGCCGATGCTATTAGTTGAAGTATTGAATATCTATCCTACAAAATACACAAACCTCATTTGGAGTAAAACTAACTGATAGAAAAGGGTTACTATTTAAATCTTAGATATTCCATCTATAATTTCGGATATTTCGTTTGAAGTTCGCTTTAAAACATTGACCATGTACAATTATTGCTAAAGAATCATTAAGGAAAATATATATCAGAAAGAGTATAATAAAGCTACGATGCCAATTAAACCTTATGATATAAAAAAACCTTCTAATCCACGACCAATAAAAGTCACTTAGATTAGAAGGTTTCTGCTTTACTCCTTTATTAATTTATTGCATAGATAAGACTAGATCATTCCATTGATAGTTTCAATCTGACCATCTTTGTCGTAATGCAGTTCAATGACTTTTAAGCTTCGTAACCAGGTTTTGCCATCAGATGGAACACAATCGTGATAAAACAAGTACCATTTATCTTTAAACTCAACAACACAATGATGTGTGGTCCAACCAACTACTGGCGTTAAAATAACCCCTTGATAAGTAAATGGTCCATACGGATTATCACCAATGGCATAGCACAGTTTGTGAGTATCTCCGGTTGAGTAGGAGAAATAGTACTTACCTTGGTACTTGTGCATCCACGATGCCTCAAAAAAACGGCGATCGTGGTCACCTGCAGAAATTACATCACCTTTTTTATCCAAAATAATCACTTCTTTAGGTTCTTCGCCAAACTCGAGCATATCATCACTCAACTTTACAACTCTCGATGGCAATGCCGGTTCATCGTCATTAGGCTCATGCCCGCATTCAATGGCTTTATTGTTTCTGTATCGCTGCAATTGCCCACCCCACAAACCACCAAAATACATGTAATGCACACCATCTTCATCTTCAAATATACAAGGGTCAATTGAATAACTTCCTTTCATTGGTGCTTCTTGGGGAATAAAAGGACCTTCAGGTTTATCACTAACTGCCACTCCAATGCGGAAAATGTCGGTTTGATCCTTTAACGGAAAATATAGATAATACCTTCCGTTTTTATAAGCTGCATCACAATCCCACAACTGACGTCCTGACCACGGAATATCTTTCACATCGAGACCGACACCATGGTCTGTAACATCTCCTTCAATATCATCCATTGAAAAGATATGATAATCGCGCATATCAAAGTGATCACCATTATCGTTTTCGGGTATGCCCGACTCAACATCGTGTGAAGGATAGATATATAACTTGCCATTAAACACGTGTACAGCCGGATCGGCAGTGTATAAATGAGGCACAAGGTATCTTGGTTCTTTCATTCTGAATATTTTTATTGTTTTTCTTATACTTACTTCGTCTGCTTAGCCAAATCAATCAATTTTTCAACTACAGATTTGGGTTGATTTTCCCGGTCAAATAACAAAGGATAATCTGTCCGTCCCCTAACCGGAAAGTTATTTTTCCAAGATGTTTTATCATTGACACCCCAAAGCGTAACCCTTGTTATGTCATCTGAATGTTTTAAAAACAGGTTGAAAAAGTCAAGCATTCGTGAATCCCATTCATCTTGTTTCTCCTGCGGAACATTTCCATCTTCATATGGGTTAATTTCCTTGCGATATTCGAAATTTGTGGATATATCTGCGCCAATATCACCAAATCTTGGCTTGGGTAAAATGGACATATCCAACTCAGTTACCATTACTTTCATGCCCTCATTGGCATAAGCTGTTATGGCTTCCTCGTATTCTTCGATAGATGGACCTTCCATACCAATATGTCCCTGCATACCTATTCCGTCAATGCGAATACCATTGGCCTTAAATTTTCGAATCATTTCCACTATTGCATCACGCCTTCCCGGGTACCATTCGTTATAGTCGTTATAATACAGCTCAGCATCAGGATCGGCTTCGTGGGCAAACTGAAAAGCCAATTTAATAAAGTCTTCACCAACAATCTGGTAGAACTTACTTTTACGAAAGGACCCATCTTCAATAATTGCCTCATTTACTACATCCCAGCCTTTAATTCTACCTTTATAACGCCCCACTACTGTTTCAATATGAGTTTTCATACGGCCAATTAAAACCTCACGTGTAACATCGTTTCCCAAGCTATCGGTAAAAAACCATCTAGGAGCCTGCGAATGCCATATCAAGCAATGACCGGTGATGAACATGTTGTGTTGCTCACCAAAATCAACAAATTTATCGGCCAGTGAAAAATCAAAAACCCCTTCTTCCGGCTGTATTTCTCCACTTTTCATACAATTCTCGGCAACGATGGCATTAAAATGTTCTTTTGCCACATTTAAGGAAGCGGTATCACGACCCGTAATTTGCCATTCATTAAGAGCTGTACCAATATAGAATTTACCAGCAAAAGCATCTTTCAGCGTTTCCTTATTTGCTTGCTGTGGTCCGTTACATGCAATCAATTGCAACGCTGCAAGAACAAGTAATAAGGGTTTATATTTCACTTTTTTCATTTTGTCTGTATTTTATTGAATTACTGTTATTTTATTGTTTTTATTCTTCATTTCGCCTTGCCATCAAATCTTTTTCGAGCTGCACTTCCATTTTTTTATTAATTACATAAAAGAAAAGCAATCCGGTAGCCACTAAGAAAGGAATTGATGGAAAAACACTAACCAGCATCTTTGCTCCAACACTAACCGATTCGGGCTGAATAATTTCCCTACCAGCATCCAACAATTCTTTATGCACATATCCATACAAACCAAGAATCCAGGCAACCAATGCTCCACCAATTGCCAATCCGGCTTTTAAACCAACCATCATGGCAGAAAATATAATAGCTGTAGCTCGGCGGTTATTTCTCCATTCGGAATAATCTGCAACATCGGCAATCATTGCCCAAAGAATTGGAATGGTAATACCGTAAAAGAAACCGTGAAAAATCTGAGATGTAAACATTAGTACCACACTTTGTGCGGGAAAAACATAAAAAGCAAGAATGAACAAGGTTGAAACAAACAATCCACTTATATACACATCCCGTTTACCATATTTGTCGGCCAGTTTTTTAGAAAAAGAAATACCCACAATCATAAAGATGATACCACCAGCATTAAATAGTCCGAAACCTGCAGAAGTTGGATCAGAGCCAAAGAAGTTGAGTCCGATAGCAGATAAAACCTTCAGAATGGGTTGAATGAATTTTTCTAACGCAATTGCATCAACGTAGTTGTTAAAATAATAAACATACGCTCCTCCCTTCATTGCCAGGGTGATAAAAATAAGAATGGTCACCGTGAGCATAATGATCCAAGGTCTATTTTTTACAAGATCCGAGATATCTTCTTTTAGAGTTGAATTTTGTTCGGGTTTGGGAACAATTCGTTCTTTGGTTGTAAAAAAGGTAATAATCAACATAATAGTTCCAGTAATAGCCAACCAGGTCATTACTACCTCCATTCCTGCTGCTTTATCGCCACCACCTGCATATTCGATAATTGGCAACATAAAAACCTGCACGAAAAACTGAGCAAACATCACCGCCACAAAACGATAAGAAGAGATACTGTTACGCTCACCCATATCACCTGTAATTACACCACTCAAAGCTGAATAGGGTAAATTGCTCCCCGCATACAACAACAATAATAAAGTATAGGTTGCTGCAGCATAAAACAGTTTACCCTGGTATGAGAAGTCGGGTGTTGTAAAGGCTAATAATGCCACTACTCCCATCGGAACCGATGTATATAAAATCCATGGTCGAAACTTTCCCCATCTAGAATTTGTTCGGTCAGCTAATGCACCGATGATCGGGTTAAACAAAAAGGCTGCAACGAGACCTACAACGAGCATAATTACAGAGGCATCGTTGTTTTCAAGTCCATAAATATCGGTATAGAAATAAGCTAAATAGGTAATCAAGGTTTGAAAAACCAGATTGGCTGCCAGATCACCAAGACTATACCCGATTTTTTCGACAACAGAGAGCTTATGAGAAATTGTTTTCATTATTTAGTTTATTAATTTATGTTTTCGGTTGTAAAAGGGGAAGCTGGAAGCCCCTCTTTATTTTTCAGATTTGCATTTGCCGGATTATCCTCCCAGGCGTATCGTACTATTTTAGGAACGGTAATTCCTGAACTCCACACCTTTACAGTATTATAGCTCATTACCACTGCATTAGCCCATACGAAGCGACCATCCTCTCCAGCAATCTGAAATCCTTCTAAGAGGCTGTTGGCATATAGGCCCTGCCCGACTGATTTAAATGTGAGGATGATACTACCATCTTCGGTTTTCATCGACTCGTACAAAGGCCCGGAACTAACAATCGAACTGTCGTTATAAGCAATACGCTGAGCCTCGAGAAACAAACGTCGTGCTACTTCCTTTTTATTTAAAGGGTGAATGTCGTTCCACTCTCCAATATCGAAGGTAACCGCCATACCTGTATTTAACAGTTCTAATGTGCGACGCTGTGCATCACGAACTTCAGCCCAGCCACTATTTACTGTTTCCTTTTGGGGAACACCCAAATTAGCCAACTGAGCATACAAGAATGGTAATTCGGGCTGAGAAAAATTTGTCCGCCAATCCTGAATCATATTTTTAAACAGTTGCTCGTATTCCTTTCCGCGACCAGTGTTTGATTCACCTTGAAACCAAATTACCCCTTTTAACTTGTAATTTAGAGCCGGATTAATCAAACTGTTATACAAGCCTCCGGGCATAAAACCGGGACCACCAGGTAATTGGGGCGGATTAAGAGCAGCCCCTATATGATATTTCCATTCACCTGTTAAATCGATTACTTGTGCATCTACTCTCAACTCGTAGGGTTTTTCTTCGACGAAACCACCACGACCTCCATGACTAAATACCCGCACCATCAACTTGTTCTTCCCAGTTTTAAGTACTCCTTTGGGCACTGAGTAAATACGTGGAGGATATCGGTAAGTTATGTTTCCAACAAAAACACCGTTTATGAAAGATGAGTCACTGTCAATAATGCACCCTAGACGCAGAATAGCTTCTTTTGCAGCCAACGAATCGGCCACCTCAAATTCCTTGCAAAACCAAATCGATCCATTCCTCAACTGAACACCTTTGTCTGACCAATATCCTGGTAATGATATTTGCTTCCAATCCGAAATATCAACATCATCTTTTGACCATTTACCGGCACCAGGGTCATTTTCATTCACCTCATAACCCCAATTGTATGCTAGTTTTTCAGGCTCTTCTTCTTTTATCTTTGCCCGAATAAAATCACTATGTGCCTTCTTTGCAGTCCAGTCATCAAGGTATTTCTCAACCTTAGCTTTACTTAACCACGATTCAGCAGGTGAACCTCCAATGGCGGTACTGATAATACCTATTGGTACCTGATATTTTTCATGCAGATTGTTGGCATAGAACCATGAAACAGCCGAAAACTCACCAATATTTTTTGGTGTTGCAGACAGCCATTCTCCATCGGGATAATCAGATTGTGCCTTTTTTTCATCTTTCCTAGTTGAAGAACGAAACAATCGGATATTGGTATTATTTACTTGCTTGATTTCATCGGCATACAAATCCATTACCCTACGAACAGGTAATTCCATATTCGATTGCCCGGATGATAACCATACATCACCAACTAGAATATCGATCAATTCGATATCGTTAATTTTCATAGTATAAGGACCGCCAGCCTCCGTTGGGGCAAGCTCCAGTGTCCAATTTCCGGCTTTATCAGCTTTGGTTTTATAGGTTTTATCTAAAAACTCTATTTTCACTTTTTCAGAGGGATCGGCCCATCCCCATATCTTTAAAGATTCGTCACGCTGAAGAATCATGCCATTACTCACAAGACGAGGAAGTTTAACCTCAGCCTGTGAACTGAAAGATAATATTCCAAGAACGAAAATAATAAGTAATCGAGATGTAATTTTGTATCGATTCATTTCTTATATTTTTGATAGTTTGCTCTGAGGGGCACCCAAATAGCTAGGTTTTAATCCGCCTGTATCAATGAGTATTTTCTGAAAAACAATTCCCGGTTCGAGTACACGAACTCGAATTCGGTGCATGCCAATCTGGTCAATTCGATGTTGTATTGTTGTTTTAATAATCCTTTCAGCTTGCCATTTCCCTAGCTCACCTTTATAATGACCATTGAAATTAACAACCTGTTCTTCGCCTCCGTCAAAAGAAACAGCATAACGTAAACCCTTATTGGAGTTAAAGTTCAAAGTTGGAGACATCAATACATGTATATTGAATTTACCGGTCGATTTAAAATCAACGCTATATTCCAGATAAACCGAATCGGTTGCGGCAGGATATATATTTTGAGGGAAGGTAGTAACGCCTGATTCGGTTTTACCCAAATCGGGTATTACCTGCCAATTGATTTCACCAGTTCCTTTAGCTATTTGATAATTAACAGCTTCGATAGAGACATAACCATCAGATTCACAAAAGGCAAGTTCAGAATTTGGAATTACCGGCTCTTCAACCCTTATCACATCAGGCATTGTATTTCTGCGTGGTTCGGCCCATGTTTTATAGCCAATCCGTATCTGATCCATTTGGTGAATCCATTTGCCGTCAGCGATTTGCTCATTATAATGAACGGTCAACAGCGAATCTCGATCAAAGCATTCTTTCACAACATCAGCCCAGTAATTTGCTTCCGGATCGTTTTCAGCCGCCAGCTGACGGTTTTTCGCCACAGCATAATACATTTCGTAAAGGTTGCAACTGGCATTTGTGGGGAAAAGTATCAACTGGTCGAAAGCATCTTTATATTCGTTTGGAATGAAGTTATAAATTCGTAATGCATCCAGTGTTAAATCGCGATAATCATTACGTACTCGTTCGAACTCATTATAGTTTTCGAGACTGAATGTTCTATGATCGAGTAACTCAGGTGTAACCCGGTGGTTGTATTTAGTATACAAATTTAGAATACGGGCTGCATCTTTGGCATATTTTTCACCAAACTGTTCGGCACACCAGTCAACAGTATACTCATATAAATTTTGTGAATTAAAAGCTGTCGGATCCCAAGCCATATCCAGAAAAAAGGTAATCGGAAACTCCATTGGTTTTAAGTCGCCCACATTTAACACCCAAATGCGATCAACACCATGACTATAGGTCAGGTTCATTTGCTCCCAAATCCGTTGAATCTGGCTCACATTAATCCATCTGTAACTTCTCGGACCTCCGACATAATCGACATGATAATACATACCATAGCCCCCTTCATGAACCGGAGCATTTACATCTGGTAATTTTCGAACATTACCCCAGTTATCATCACAAAACAACAAGGTTACATCATCAGGCACGCGCATTCCTTTATCATAATAATCCTGCACTTCTTTATATAAGGCCCACACCTGAGGCGTTTCTTCCGCTTTTTTACCGGTTACTTTGCTTATGGTTTTGCGCTGATCTTTCACAATTTTTTCTAACAACGAAATGTTAGTGCCCTCCTCCATGGCCTCATCACCATCGCCACGCATACCAACTGTTACAATAGTTTCCCAGTCTTTATTACGTTCCATTCCTTCTTTCCAGAAATCAGAAAGAACTTCTTTGTTTTTGTTGTAATTCCAGAGACCGGAACCATAACGATGCCATTCCTCTTGTGCACGACCCATTGGCTCGTGATGTGAGGTGCTCATAACAATTCCAAGCTTATCGGCCAGAGCACCATTTTCAGGATCGTCATCGAAAAATGCTTTCCCCCACATGGCCGGCCACAAGAAGTTTCCTCGTAAACGCAATGTTAACTCAAAAACATGACTGTAAAACTTTGAATTAAATCCACCAAAGGTTGCACGAACCCAACCACCTAAGGCTGGTTCTTCATCATTCAGAAAGATTCCTCTATATTTTACTTTCGGACTTTCCGTTACATAACGGCCGGCTTTCACATAAACCGCTTCGTGTTTATCAACCGGCACATCGGCCCACCAATACCATGGTGAAACGCCAATAGCTCGGGATAAGTTAAGCATAGCATAAATTGTACCTCTTTTATCACTACCGGCCAACACCAATGCTTGTTCTATGCCAGGAAAAGGATTTTCAACAACCTGAGTAAGACTTCTTTCCCACTGACCTTTAAAATCCGAAACATCAATTTTACCGTCTTTTATTAACTGATCAATCCACTTGTTTTTACCGATGGTTCCGACTAAAACCACTTGCTTAGCCTGAGGTAATTCCGATTGATAAATTTTTGCCACCTGGCCTGAAACCATTTTCAGATCATTGACAAACCAACCACCAACAACTAAAACGCCCTGATAGTCAGAATTATCTATGACAATAGGCGTCACCTTATTAGCATCCGAAACCAAAGCAAAACTTTCATCAACCTGTTTAAATGAGACGTCAGTGTTAATATTTTGCGCAAAACTTAAATTGCATTCCCATGATAAGCTTAACAACATAATGGTAAAAACCAACTTAAAAAATATTTTTTCCAAATTCATATACTTTAGTATTCTATTAATGTTAATTAAGTGTATGGTATAATAGATCTCTTTTTACTTATTTTAGAATTCCAATTCAGAATCAAGACAAAAATGTGTTAGATGTTGATGCATTGACAATAAAATTTGAATGTGATTGTCTTTACAAGACAAATCAGTTTTATTTTTTCATTTCCAATCAAATATAAATTGACTTAAATAAAAGGCCTTTTAATTTTGAGTATATTGTTTCAAATATAAGATATATGCGTACTTCAAAGGAATCGTATGTGCCTAATAGAATACACTTTAATAAGACAAAAAAGGAGGCTTCATTCGACAAAAACCTCCTTTTATTTTATAATTTAGCACCTATTTATTCACCTGACAATGCATCTGCAAAGCCTGCATATGAGTGTTTGCGTGAATAATCTAAAGTCCATAATCCAATAGGTTCTCCACCTCTCCAAGAAGATTCTGAGGGACTATCAGTAGGACTCCAAACTGTTATTCCATACTGTTGCGTTACAGGAATCAATTCCTTGTACTTATTCACTACATATGCATACATTTCAGCCTGTGCTTGATAATCTTCTTCTGTTGCTTCTGATGTTTTTTTCCGGTTGCCAAGGCCAATATCCAACTCCGACACTTTTATTAGCTTACCAGTTGCCGCTAAAAGTTCAAACATTTGAGCAATCTTATCTTTATCAGAATCAACATTAATATGCATTTGCGTTCCGATTCCATCAACTCTGGCACCTTGAGCCTCAATGTACTCAACATATGCAATTAAACCTTTACATTTATCTAAATTATACTCTAAATTATAATCATTAATAAAATGAATATCATTTTCATTACCGTATTGACGAGCCATATTAAAGGCCATCACAGCATAATCTTTACCTAAATAATCCTGCCAGTAAAATTCATCACTTGCAAAATCTTCAGGAGCTTTATTTACGCCTGATTTTAGTTCATAAGGATTGCCATCATCCATTGGCTCGTTTACCACATCCCATGCTTTTACATAGTCTTTTGATACTTCTAACATACCAGACATCCATGCTTCTAAAGCATATGAAATAGTATCTCTTTTTTCTTCAGGTGTCAGAGGTATTGAATTTCCCGATTCCTCAATTTCCCATACAATATCATCGAAATAATACGTATTGGCTTCCGCAAAAACTGAAAGATTAAAAGCAATGGTGTTCATACCTGCCTGAGCTGCTGAAATTACACCAGAATTAGAATATTCCTGCCATTCGGTTGTAACGTTTGGACTACCAACCATTGACCAATGTAAATAGCCTCCCGGTTCATTATGCGCTTGAGATTCGGTGCTTGCAGCTTTATCCGCTTTAACCTTCATGCTAAACCGATAGGCTTGACCTTCTTCCAATTGCTGGGGTCCTTTGACAAAGAACTGAGTATCCCATGGATTGCTAGGCGCATCTCCCGATTTAACAACAATTGCTCTCCCCACACCATCTGCTCCTGTTCCTGCCTCACCAATTGTAGCGGGATTTGGACCATCATTTGCTTCTGTGGCAAAGAAACTGGAAACATCATCATTTTCGACATCACTATTGTTTACCAAGTTTGTCCAATAGGTACCAGGTCCTGCTGCAATAGCTTCAATCAAATATGTGTAAGCATGCCAACTCGGTTTTCCCCACTGACTAAGATCATCTGCATCGAAGTTTCCATTTTCAATTAAATTATCTTCAGAACCACTTGCGGTAAGAACCATATCATCAAAAAATAAATCACCTCCAAATGTTCCGAAACAAAATTGTAATCTGGTAGCATTCATACTTGGTGTAAATGTTACGGTAACATCTCCCCAAGTTTCACCCAAAGCAATATCCGGCCCATAATCGGTTGTTGCTCCATCTGTTCGCCAAAACCCTACTGTATATGCACTTGAAGCTTTTGCACGCATTGTTAATGTATATTCCTCTCCCTCAGTTAATGGAGTAGGCATTGTGTATTCTAACTGCCAATCCCAGATATTGGCGTTTGCCTCTGGAGTTGTAATTTTTAATGCATTGTTGGCATCCTCAGGATCAGCTTCAATTTCACGATCAGCAATTATGCTATTCAGATAAGTCGCATTTTGGTTAGCATGCCAACATAATGTATGCCCATAAATAGTGATTCCGTCTTCCTTTGCAGTTTCAACAAAGTTTTGGACTCCGACGAAAGACATGCTACCATTATCTTTTACGATGGCGCCATGTTTCATTGCATAACCAGCAGTCATTTCATCAAAATTGGAAGAAATAAAACTATTTCTATAATCTTTTTGAATGTAATCGTTAAGTGAGACTCCTGCTCCCAATATGAAATCAGGGTTTTCAGTGCGATCTACATATGTCTTTAATACATCATAGTCTTTCAGGTATTCATACATTTGAATACTCTCAGGTTTCTTGACATCAAAGTCAAGTAAACTATCATCGGCACAGGAATTCATTGCCAAAATGGCAATGACTCCTAATCCTATTTTATTTAAATACTTCATTATTTTATGGATTTAAATACTACAATACTATATATTCGGGAGTAAAATATTCAGGTTTAACACCCCTGTCTCTAACAACAAGCGTATCTTTGGTTGAATATTTTTTACCTTCCATGTCGATTGTATAATCAAGATACAAAGCATTACGATCTTTGTCACCCCAACTATTCTTCTCTCCATTAATCACAAATTTACCTGAACCGGCAACAGAAAAATCACTACCAGCTGATGAAATTGTGCAATTATCATCCTGATTAAAAGTTAATAGTAGAGTACAAGTAACATTTTCACTATTCGCATTCTGAATAGTGATTGGCATTTCAATAGAATTTAAAGAAACAGTAGAGCAAGTAGCTAACTCATCATTTTCAACAATCTCTTCTCTACGAATTACTGTCTCAACCTCATTACCAGTTTCTATTTCGTCTGTTCCTCTTCTTAAGTAAATTGCATCCCACTCATTAATATACTTGACACAATACATTACATAATCTTTTGGCACAATATCCCAATCCGCTCCATTAGACCTAATGGGTGAGTCACCCAAAGCGACACCTGAAAGAATTGAATCAGCATTTACTACATTCGTCATTACCAAAGGTATTACATAAGTGTTTTTGAGGGCATTTTCATCTGCGAAGAAAGCATCCGTCAATTGCACCTCTACACCACCTTGCATTTGCTTCTTTAATAAAATCTTATCAGAAGCCAATGAATAATATTCTGATGGCATTGGTAACACTTCATCACCATTGGAATAGTATAAATTATCACATAGTTCATTGCTTACTTTTACATCAATTTCTATGTTTTTATCATTTTTATAAACACCTCCCATGGTTGCATAAATCTTGCATTTATGCTCATTATCCAATGTATTATCAAAGATGTCATCACCCAAAACAATAGTCCTAATAGGATATTGATTAGCAAAATACACCGTCGTATACTCAAAGTCAGGAAAAATGGCTTCTTTATTCTCACAAGATGTAATCAAGAAGCCAAATAATAAAATACTCAGTCCCCAAATTCCTTTATATTGTTTCATCTTAATCATAGCTTTCACTTTTTCAATTAAATTACCAACCCGCATTTTGAACTAATGCACTCCATTTTTGTAATTCTCTGTATGGAATAGGTCCATAATACATGTGTGGTTTATAGTTTCTTATTTCTACCTCAACAGGAGTATAAACCTTGGTTCCATCAACATCTCCTATTTGCATTCCGAGTGCAGTTTCATTTAAATCAGAGACCTTCCATCTTCTTAAATCCCAAAAACGATGGTTTTCGAAACATAACTCTAAGCGCCTCTCGTTTCTAATAAGCTCCCTCATTTGGTCTTTATCACCTTTTATTGATTCAAGGTAAAGATCTTCTTCATCTATACCTGCTCTTTGTCGGATAGCTTTAATTACATCATATGCTGAATAAGCATTTCCACCTGTTCCGCTTGGTCCCCATGCTTCATTAGCCGCCTCTGCATAAATAAGAAATAATTCGGTGTACCTAATTCGGGCTGTATAGTGTTTTTGTTGGGTATTATAAGTTGGATCAGGATTACAATCCTTTCTTAGCAACTTTCTCAGGTAATACCCAGTTCTTGTTGACCATCCGTTATCTTTATTAATACCATCGCTATTATCACCATATGTACCTGTAATAATTTGCGAATCATTAGGCCCTTGTACACTCTCATTAACCACTACATACTGCTCCAATCGGGGATCTCGGTTTTGATATGGAAACTTAGGATCATAACTATTGTGAGAAATGGGATATCCATTACTCATTGGGAAGGCATCAACCAAATTTTGTGTTGGATTGATCCTTCCATTCCCATAAATGGAAGGCGGAAAATTATCAGTCTCAAGAGTATTGCTTGTTTCTATTGGGCTTCGCCAAACAATTTCTGCAGGTACAACTCCAGCTCCCAGGTTATCAATCTCAGAAGCATTTGCATACCAGGTTCCACCATTCATATCTATTCCGGCTATTCCATTAATGCGATTTAATACCTGGGCTGCAAATTGTGCAGCTTCTTCGTAATTCACATCATTACCAGAAGAATAAGCAGGGCTGGCAGCCAACAGTGCAACTTGAGCTCTGGCTGCTTCAACAATACGACCACTAATTCTACCTTTAATATGATCTCCATTCGCCCTGTTATAATCTCCTGCATTGGTAACACCCAAGTCCTTATATTTCTGAGGAATTTCCGCATCACTAATATCTCCATAATCTAACGGCAAAAGTTCTAATGCTTGATCAATATCATCAAAAACCTGATCAAGACATTCCTGAAATGTATTACGGGGCAAATTAAAATCTGACTCTATCGTTTCCGGTTCTGTTCGAATCGTTATTCCCAATAGTCGTCCATCTTCCGACCAACCACCATGAGCCATTAAAAGATAATACGTATGTAAGGCTCTCAATGCATAGCTTTCTCCTCTGAGTCTGTCATTGAACATTGTATTGATAGCCTCATCTTTACTATATAATACTGAATCAGTATTGGCCAAAAACAAATTAATGTATTGAATTGCATTTTGCCTAGTATCCCATTGGGACGTTGGATTATTATCAGAACTCCACGATCCGGTTGCCATCGACAGATAATTATTATCGATATCGTTTATTACTGCATTATCTGTTGCAACTTCGCTTGTTGGATTGGATGAATACGGAAGTAGAATATACGCATTAGCCAGCAGACCTTGCGCAAAATTAGGTTCATCATAGATATCATCCAAATCACGTATGTTTTCCAATGCGGGCTCAAACACATCATCACACGATGTTATTACAAATAGAAGAACCAAAAATCTAAATATATTTTTCATAACTTTTCTTTTTGATTAACTGACCTTAAAAAACGGCTTTTATACCAAAGTTATAGAAACGCGTTTGGGGAGCACTTCCCACGTTCATCTCCAGAATTTCACGTTCTTTTGATATGGTTAATAGATTCGATCCACTTACATACATTGAAATATCCTGGAAAACTACATTTTGCAAAACACTCTTCGGTATATCATAAGTAACCTGCACTTTAGCCAAATTAAAACGGTCTGTTTTATATAACCAAAAGTCTGAATTTCTAAAATTATTATCGCCTGACTCAGTAGTTAACCTTGGATAAGTGGCTGTTTCTTTGGTAGCCTCTGTCCATCTATCGCGCACAATTTCTGAGTATTTTCCATTACCTGACACCCAAAAATAAGAACTATTTTTCATAGCATAGGCTCCAAAACTTCCTGTACCTAATGCGAAAAAGGTGAGATTCTTCCATTTAGCTACTAAATTTACACCAGCTGTAAATGGGGCACCAGACCATCCTCCTCTACCCAGATAAACATTATCCTGATCATCGATAATATCATCACCATTTTGATCTACATACTTAATGTCGCCAGGACGAAGTGTTCCACCAAACTTATGTTCAGGTGAATTATTAATTTCTTCCTGACTATTAAAGAATCCATCACTTTCTAATCCCCAAATAGCATCTAGTGGCTGTCCTTGGCGATTTTGATAATCCCATTCATTCGCTTCATCTCGTTTTGCTGCATTAGTTGTATAGTAAATACCATTTAATCCAAGGCTTAAATCAAATTCACCAACGTGCTTATTAAAGTTAACACTAAAATCAAAACCTTTTCTTTCATCGTTATTAAAATTTTGGTAGGGACGAAAAGTAGATTCTGGATAGTAGGTTGAGAAGTAACTTGGGTAAATAGTAGATGGTATAATAATTCCTCCATCCATTTTATTGGTAAATACAGACGTATTAATTTCAACTTTTCTATTCCACAATGAAGCATATATGGAGGCCGATAATTCTTGGCGTTTGATAAAATCCAGATCTTCATAAGGTACATTTTTAACATTAGTAGATCTTTCAGGACGACCATCTGACCATCCCCAATATGCTCCATCTGCATTTTCGTATTTTCCGCTATACATATAGTAATCTTCAATATCTATATCGGTATTCAAAATACTGGCTGAGGCACTTAACTTAAGGTCATCAATAACACTTGAACCTGATAAGAAGTTCTCTTTGCTTATTCTCCATGCTAAAGTGGCAGAAGGAGAAATGGCAGTTCGGTTACCTTCTGCTAACCTTGCAGAATGAGTAGCCGTTGCACTTAAACTAGCATAATACTTACTTTTATAATTATAATCGAATTGCCAACCTAAGTTTGCATTACTTATGGCGTGGTATTCAGCTGATTGTTTTTGCTGCCACCCAGATGCAATAAGCATAGTGCTAATATTATGAGAATCATTGACAGAGGTTTCATAATTTAATCTTCCAGAAAATAGAGTCGTTTGTCTACTGCTACTATTAGCAATATTTTGATTACCCGATTTCTCATCATTCCCAATCCTTGATGGTAAATGAACATACTCAACTCCATTGTAATCTCTCCAAACCGGATTAAAAACAGCATATGAATTGTTAAATGATGTACTATATGTTGTGGAGTAATCAACTGCAAATTGTGTATGAAATGATAACCCCTGTAATACTCTTTGCAGGTCAAAATCTATACCTGTGTCAAACTGAAATTGTCGACTTGTCCATTTATTGTATCCTCCTGCATAATAGTCTGCAAAAATATTAGTTGGTTCACTTTGTGTTCCGGCTAAAAAATATTTATCATCAATTATATTACTACTGCTGTTAATATAATTCCACGATTGCTGGTCATTCGGATCTAAAAAGCTAATTGGAATCAGAGGTGAAATACGATTGGGTCTCATACTTGCAGCATTTTCCCAATAACTACCTCCACTTGAATTTGCAGTTCGTGCATTATAGAATGTGGCATTTGCATTTATGTAGGCACTAACATTATTATTTATATTAACATCTACATTACCTCGTATATTTAATCTATTCGTATTATTATCCTCTGCTTCTCCAAAGTTAATCATATCACCTGTAGTATAATAACCAATATTCGAGTAGAATTTAGCCCTTTCATTACCACCGGTAATTTCTGTAATTACATCTGTGCGATTATATGATTTTTTTAAATAATCGGATGAATAAAAATCGACATTTGGATAACGATAAGGATTGTTACCTGTACTAAAATTATAGATATCTTCTTCACTATAAACTACATCTTTCCCATCATTTAATGAAGCCTCATTATTTAGTGTCATATATTCAGCAGAACTTAAATACTTAGGAAAGCTTTTCGCAACATGCCATCCAGTATTAACCCTTACTTTAATGTCAAGTTCACTATCAGCACCTCTTTTGGTTGAGATATAGATAACACCCTTTGCTGCTCTACTACCATAAATGGCAATTGCCGAGGCCCCTTTTAAAAAGGTAATTTGGTCTATTTCAGTAGGTAAAACATTATTAGCATCTCTTGGAATACCATCTACTAAAACCAAATAATCACCCATTCCCCAAAGGGAATTACCTGTATATCCACCTATATAACCTTGCATATTATCAAGGCTATATGTTGTATAATTCATTTTTGTTATTTCGGCTAAATCAACTACTGAAACACCCCCTAAAAGTTCACTTTTCGCGACCTTTTTATAAGCAACCTGCACCAGTGGGTCCTTTATCAATTTTAGCGTATCAGTTTCATTTCCTTCATTATTTTGGGCCTCAATAAGAAATAATGGAACCATAATAAATAATGCCAGGCAAATGAATCTTAATTGTATGTATTTCATTGCTTATTCATTTATTGTTACAAGTATATTTTAGTTAGATTGTATTACCAACCTGGATTCTGATTGAATTCAGGATAAAGTGAGACATCAGAAACTTTTAGAGGTAACCAATAATGTTTCTTACTAAAATTGCGTGTTAAAATAATTTCCTCTCTAAAATTAGCTACTCTGGCATCTTTACAATCGTTTTCTTTAAACCAATCTAAAGATTCAACACGGTCAAATTCATTAGATGTTTTGACATTGTATGGATACTCTGTTAACAATAACCATCTTTGCAAATCATTAAACCTAAATCCTTCGAAAGATAATTCAACAGCTCTTTCTCTTCTGATTTCGTCAATGAATTTATTATTATCTGCAACATAACTTGCATCTACAAAGCCAGCACCTACTCTTTCGCGTACTGTGTTAATAGCTTCCTCCGCCGTTTTTGCATAGGTAGCTGATGTAGTTTGGGCACCCCCAATAGCTGCGCAAGCTTCGGCATACATTAAATAAATATCACTTAACCTCATATATGGAAGGTAAGTCTGAATTCCATCTCCCCAATCATAGGCCTTATCATACTTATTACATTCATGAGGAGCAAATTTTTGTGTAAAATAACCAGTACGGCTTCCATTCTGTGGATCTCTCATAGTTCCACCTGATGCTAACCCAGTATACCTCAAATGCTCATCATCCGCAAGCATGGCAGAATTTACATATTTAAATCCATCAACTATAATATCATGATAGAAACGTGGATCTCTATCCTTATATGGATAATTCGGATCAAATCCAGAATTTGGATCATCTATGGGTAAACCATTCGCCATTCCATAAAACTTAACATAGTTCGCCGTTGGATGATGTATAACATTATCATGTTCAACCAACCCATTAACTTTTGGTCCCCATGTTTTCAAGAAGTTCCATGCCGACCCATTTTCATCATATGTTCGTCCTCGGAATATTGCTTCATCAGCTCCTGGCTGTAAAAAACTTTGACCTCTGGTATAGAAAATTTCAGAATAAGATTTCTCAGTACCCGATTTAACATGATTGTATATATCATCATATTCGAAACTGGCAAGTTTATACTGGGTTTCTCCACCTTCTACCAAGTTTAACAACTCACCAAAAGCATCTGCTGCTTGTTGACAGTAAGCTTGATCATAATCATAGGTCATTGCTCCTCCAACTTGGGCTCCATTTTTCATTAAAGGACTACCCGCCCACAGGTAATTTTTCCCAAGATATCCTAAGGCTGCTATTTTATTAACTCGCAATTGGTTCTTTCCACTTGTATTATTACCCGTTGCTGTATTATCCCAGTCGATTGGTAACAAATCAGCTGCTTTTCTAAAATCAGCCCCTGCTTTATCAGCGCATTCCTGATAACTTAAACGAGGTAGATTAAAAGCTTCTGTTGGAGATAACACTCTATCAATATATTGTAATCCACCGAACCATTGCATCAACTCAAAATGCCACCATCCACGGAAAAAATACAATTGACCCTCAATCAGCCTTTTTTCTTCAGCTGTTGCTGTCACCAATCTATCCAGGTTTTCTAATCCCATATTGGCTTTACGAATACAATACCAGGCATGAGACCATAATCTGTGATTAAACTTATCACCTGAGGTTGGATCCGCTCTTCCAGCATCTAACCAACTTTGATCGTTGTTTTGCCATGCCCAGAAATTACCAATATCCATTTGATGTCCCATCACAAAATTAGACGCAACATTAAAGATCTCATCATCTCCCCAATTGTAAGATGTAACCCAATAGTACTTTTGTTTATCCGGTATACAATTATAAATCTCATCAATATACCCCTGAAAATTAATGTAATTCTTAAAGGCTATTTCTTCTGAAACTATTGATTCCGGATCCCTATCTAAATAATCTTCACAGCTACCTAATCCGATCGAAAAAATAACCAGGCTGTATAGAAGTATTTTATATATATTTTTCATAGTTCAAAATGTTAAAGTGTAAATCTCACGCCTAAAACATAACGCTTCATTGTTGGGTATGCACCTGATCCTCCAGAACCCGCAAAATTAGATTCTCTATCGTCAGGCATTTTTGATTTTACCCAAAGGTTATTACCGTTAATGTAAATTTTCATACTAGATAAACCTATACGTTCTAACCTAGCTGGTTTTAATGTATAAGCCAACTCCACATTTTTAAGTCGTATGTATGAACCATCATATAAAAACTGAGTCCCTTGATTATACGCTGAGTTTGGAGTAGATAAGTAACGCGGTACACTAATATCAGCATTCTGATTATCTTTTGACCACCATGATCCAGATTCATAAACTGTATTTAAGGTTGATGGAAAACTAGCTAAAGGTACCAAACGTGAAACATTATTTACTCCGTACAATTGTGCGAAAGCACTAAATCCTTTCCATTCGAATCCAAAAGTAGCATTATAGGTATTTTGTGGCACATTTGAGTAACCATAAGGCACTTGATCCTTTGCATCTATTATACCATCTCCATTAAAATCCAGAATATAATAATCACCAGGAAGCCTTTCACTATTGGTAGCATCATAATTTGGACTACCGTACAGTTGATCATAGCTATTAAGGAAACCAGCATCTACATAGGTCCTTGACTGACCAATACTATAACCCTCTTGTTTACGATAATCTTCCAACAATGCTGGATCATCTCGTTTAATAACTTCGTTCTCAGCATGAGTCATATTTAAATCAGCCCATAAACGCAATCCATTGCTTAGAACCTTATTTAATCTTAATTCAACCTCATAACCCTGAGTATGAACTTCTCCTAGATTTGCTGTTGGAGCCTTACCACCAAAATACTCTGGCATAGCTCTATCCGAACCATTAATCAGAATATCTACCCTTTTATCCTGGAAATATTCAAAATTACCAGCTACCAAACCACCAAAAAATGCGAAGTCAACACCTGCATTTAATTTCTTAACGGTTTCCCATCTTACATCAGGGTTTCCTATGGTAGCCTCACGATACCATGTATAAGGACTATCGCTCCGATCCAACCCCATTGGAGTGCTACCTCCATAAGCCCATTGGGTCATAAACAAGAACCGATCACCATAATCATCACCAATCTCACCGTAGGATACTCTTAATTTAAGCATATCCAAAAAGGATAATCCTTTCATAAATGATTCTTCTGAAATCATCCAACCTGCTGCACCAGAATTAAAGAAACCAAATCGATATTCTTTGCTAAACTTCTCAGAACCGTTATAAGCTCCATTGTATTCAAGAAAATATTTTGAAGCAAGACTATATGTCGATCTAAAAGCCCAATCTTCACGATATATAGGGATCATACTTCCAATAGCTCGCTCTTTACGGCTAAATAATCCCATTGCAGTAATATTATGCTTACCAAAGGTTCTATTCCAGTCAATTTGTAATTGATAATCAAGGTTTCTTAATGTTTGATCATTACGCACTTCTCCGCCTTCTGTCTTCCACATCACAGATTGAGCAAAATCAAATCCATTATTAGAATTGAATGCCTGTTCATATGTCACAGCACCAGTTACAGGGTCAATATATTTCTCCTGTGGTGAATTATATAAATCTTCAATCCCTCGTCTGTATTCAACAAAGTTATTATCCCATGAAACAGTTCCTCGGAATCCAAGTCCTTTAGTGATAAAGTCTAATTTTTGCTCAAGCACAAAATCAGTATTAATTCTGGTAGTTGTTGTTAACATTGCACCGGATATTCCTATTATCATGGCTGAGTTACTGACATTGGATACATCAGGATACATCCCCCATGAACCATCTTCATACTGAGGCAAGAACACATCGGGGGCTATATTATATACACCAGCCCATTGTTGTTGAACTGCCCAATCATTAGAAGCTGTTTGATCCCAAGGTGTCTTCTTATATCCTGTAGATCCGGCTAAATTCATTTTAAAAACAGTTGATTTAGTTAGTTGAAAATCAAGATTACTCCTAACATTCAATCTATTAAATCCATATCCACCTTCATATCCGCGACCATTTTCGTATATTTTAAATAAATCACCCTCATGCGTAAAATCAGCAGATGCGAAATACTTCACAAATTTGGTACCCCCTGATACATTTAGATTTGCATTATATGCCATCGCATAATCCTTAAAGATAGCATCCTGCCAATCTACATTTGGATACCTTTCCTTTTGCGCTTGTGTTGTCTGGTTACGATACATATCAATAAAAGACTGTGGCCTAATATATTTCCACGAATCAGGACTAATTCCAAGCTCATATTCTACAGCCTCATTTCTTGCTCTTAAGGCATCGTAAGAATCCATTTTATTTGGTAGTTTCGATGGACTCTTTAACGTTGAATTGACTGATACAGCAATCTTAGCACTTCCTACCTTACCTCTTTTAGTCGTAACCAAAATAACACCATTTGCACCCTGAACACCGTAAACAGCTGTTGCAGAAGCATCTTTTAAAACAGAGATTGATTCAACTGATGCAACATCCACTGTATTCAAAGGACGTTGGATCCCATCAACCAATACAAGTGGCTCGCTGTTATTCCATGAACTGGCAGATCGAATAATGATTTGCGGGTCTTCCTCACCTGGCATACCAGAACTAGCAATAGTTGTAACACCAGGTAAATTTCCGGTTAAGGCTGATCCTACATTTGTTATACCAGCAGCCCGTTCTAAAACAGCTCCTGAGGTTTGTGTTATTGCACCAACCACACTTTCTTTCTTTTGTTGTCCATAACCTACCACAATCGTTTCACCCAGTGTAGTTGTTGACTCCTCCAATGTTACTCTAATCGAAGTCTCATCAATAACTTTTATTTTCTGGGTTTCCATTCCAATGAAAGAAATAACCAAAGTTTGCTCACCAGTTGGTATATCTAAGAAAAACACACCATCAACATTAGTGATGTTTCCAATGCCACTGGAACCTTCTACAATAACTGTAACACCAACAACAGGCAGTCCATCACTGTCTAATACTGTTCCACTAATTTGCCTTGTGTTTTGAGCAAACACTGAAACGGAAAAAACAAAAGCTAAAAGAAGCATCGTTTTTCGTAGCAT
Source organism: Carboxylicivirga fragile (assembly GCF_050589805.1). Lineage (NCBI taxonomy): Bacteria > Pseudomonadati > Bacteroidota > Bacteroidia > Marinilabiliales > Marinilabiliaceae > Carboxylicivirga > Carboxylicivirga fragile. The sequence continues at coordinate 124,791 of NZ_JBNGOY010000007.1, forward strand.
CGTCAACCTTAATCTCTCAAAAAAGGTTTGCTTCTTGCATAATAATTTAATTGGATTTTTCATTTTATTCTCAAATTTTTATGATTTAAGAGTTTTTTTTAATTCATTCAGAATCAAACATTTCACTTAAGTAACATTGAACATACCATCACTTTTTTTCTCGAGAATAAGAATGAAAACTCTGCAAGATTGAAGAATTTCATTCATACATTTCTTAATCATAGATTCTTTTTTTTTGGTTTATAATTTACTTAACTAACTTCTCTTCCACCTTAAGAAGATGGTCACTAACTATTTATATTCTATTTATTCGTAGCATATAATCCAATAGTGGTACCTGTAAACCCAAATGATTGGGAGTTTGATAAGTAATTTGCATCAATATCCGATATTAATGTCTGCCACTTTGAATCACCTATGTCAAATTCAAAACTATAATGAGTACCATCTGAGATCACTTTCAAATCAATGTGTTGATCTTCCTTTTTCAAATCTCTAGATCCCAACACAAAAATTCCATCAACAGAAACTTTCCTTAACTGCAGATACTTTTGATCTTTCAGCTTTGTTACTACAAATTGATATTGATGATCTTCATCTTTATAAATCAATATTCCAGCTGCTTCATTTTCTGATTGTGGCTGAAAATACAATCGTGTAGAACATTCGAATTCATGATGTTGCAAGCGTCGACAAACAAAAGCAGGTTCCTTCAATTCATTGGAAGCCACATCAACTAACTTTAGCGTTAAAAAACCCGGATTTTCAGTTAATGAATACAATTCTTTAGCGGGACCTCGTATAGTCATCCATTTCATTCCCAGTTTTGATTCGTCAAAATAATCTACCTTTTCAAAATTCCCGAAAGTGACATTTGTCCTAACAACTCCTTCCATTTGAACGATTCGGGGAATAACCTCATCATCTTTGGTTATATACGGAAAACCTTCTTCACTCCATCTGACCGGTAATAAAAATGTTTCACGCCCAAGGTTTTCGAATTCATTATTAATGGGGCGACAGGCTAGAAAAACAGCCCACCATTGTCCATTATCCTTCCTAACTAAGTCAGCATGACCAGCACATGTAACCGGATTGGGTCTATCTGATTCCAGATGCAATTGCGTTAGAATAGGGTTTCTGTTCCAAGGAATAAAGTCACCCATAGGAGATTCGGAGCTAAAAATAACTTCACGATGATTTGTTGAAGTTCCACCTTCAGCGCACATTAAATAGTATTTTCTATTAATTTTATAGATATGAGGACCTTCAATCCAAATGGGTTTCTCATTAAGATTTACACCTCCATTTACAAGCATTACGCTTGGACCATAGGTTTCTTCTTTTTCTATATCAAAACGAATAATTCTAATTGACCGATGACCTTCATAGGTTGATCCTCCATCCGGCTCATCATTATTTACAATGTAAGCAGTTCCGTCATCATCAAAAAAGAAAGAGGGATCAATACCATGAACATCCGGTAACCAAATCGGATCAGACCAAGAGCCAAAGGGATCTTTTGTTTTCACAAAAAAATTACCCTTCTTAATATTGGTTGTTATCATATACCACATCTGATTATATGGATTATAACTGATGGCTGGTGCGAAAATACCTTCACTCGTTTTTTGTTCACTCAAGGGTAATTGTTCTGGCCTGTCAAGTACATGACCAATTTGATTCCAGTTTACTAAATCTGGACTATGGAATATTGGAACACCAGGAAAATATGAAAAGGTTGACATAACCATAAAAAAATCTGATCCATTTGTGCAAATACTCGGATCGGAATACCAACCAGGCAATATGGGATTATAATAATAATCGTTTCCAGGCAGCTTGTTTTCATTGAAAAAACGATCGTTTCCTTTATATTTAAAATAATCAAAGTGCGCAACCTTAGTGTTTGCAGTAAAATGGGGAATCTTTTCTTTCGTAAATAATTTACATGAAGTAAAAAAAACAGTAGCACTCAAACCAACTGTTAAAACACGATAAGCAAGATTCTTTCTCATAATACTATTTGATAACAGATCTAATTTTCACGTTAAAGGAGATGCAAACCCATTAATGAATTTTCCTTTCCATGAACAAATATAGATTTTGACAATAGTTAAGACTTGTAATAATGGATATATGATTTTTAATTATAGATACTATGAGGAACCTGCTTCAAAGGCCTGTTTTTCTGCACCTTACAAATCCTAACTAATAGACATTCAAAAAAGATAGAGTTAAAAATCATCTAATTTTAACAACACAAGTAACTATTTCACAACATTTTTTAACAATAAAAGTCGAACAAAATAGAATTTGATCGACTTTTAATATCTAAGTGCTTGTAAAACTAAATTACGTGTGTTGGTGATTTTCCATAGTGCTTTCTGAACACTGTACTAAAGTAACCCACACTTGAAAATCCGCAAATTTCGCTGACCTCAGTTATGGTATATTTTTGTGTTTTAATTAGCTCTAAAGAATGATCTAAACGAATTGTTTTAATAAAATCAGTTGGAGACTGATTGGTTAAAGACTTGATTTTCTTGTACAACAAGGATGGACTAACATTCATATTCGCAGCAAACTCATCTTTTGAAAAGTTTGAATTACCAATATTATCCCTAACAGTTTCAACCATTTTTCTTAAGAACTTATCATTCAATTCATTCTTAAACAACGATTCCTTGGAATCATCCAACTTAATTATTTTTAACGCCTTATCTCTTATTAACTCTCTATTATGAATTATTGAATCAATTCTTTGCTTTAGAATCTGTACATCAAAAGGTTTGGTTAAATAATCATCTGCTCCTAAACCTAGCCCTATTAGTACTTGTTCTTGTCCGTCTAAAGCTGTAAGTAAAATAACTGCTATGTGTGAAGTTTCATAATTTGATTTCATTCTTTTACACAACTCGAAACCATCAATACCCGGCATCATAATATCAGACACTACCAAATCTGGGGAATATTTCAAGATCATTTCCCAACCGGTCTCTCCATCTTCAGCACAATAAACAATAAATTGCTCACTTAATACTGACTCCAAAAACTGCCTTAAGTAATCGTTGTCCTCCACAATAACAACTTTCATTTGATGTACATTATCTTCTTTTGATTTTTGCACCTCTAATTTAACATCACTGACCAACAACAGATCCGGATCATTACTTCGTTCAACTACTTGTGTTACTTGTTTAGATATCTGATCTTTCATAGGTACACTAACAAAAAACACAGAGCCTTCGTTAGGCTCGCTTTCACATGAAATCTTGCCACCGTGCAGCATTACATAATTCTTTACCATTAATAGGCCAATACCTGATCCAACAATTTTAGAATTTATAGCATTTTCCCCTCGATAATATTCTTTAAATAATTGTTTTTGTGCCTTTTTACTAATACCTATTCCTTTATCCTTCACTTCAAGTGTCCATTTAGTTGATGTACAATTAAGTGAAACATCAATTTGAGTTTTTTCAAATGAGTATTTAATCGCATTGGATAAAAGATTATCAATTATCTTTTCAACAACAATTTGGTCAATGTAAACTTCACACCCTTTTGAATTTGAAAAATACTTAATACTAAGGTTTCTTCTTTTAGCTGATGCCTCAAACATCATGACTCTAGATTCAATAAAGTCGACAATATCAACCTTTGACAAAATAAGCTTTTCTTTACCTACATCAACCTTTTGGAAATCCATTAAACGGGTCACAACATCGGATAACCTGCGTGTTTGTTCCTTTACGAGCTTAAGGTAATTTTGATTTTTACTATTTAAACCTGCTTCTTCTGATAATTCGGAAATAGGACCACTTATTAAAGTAAGAGTAGTTCTGATATCATGGGCTGTATTGGCGAAAAACCGAATTTTTTCCTCTGAATGCTTTTTCTTTAACCGATCAATATAGTACAAAAAGGAAACTGCTCCTAAGCCTATCACAAACAGGATGATTGATAATTTAAACCACCATCTTTCCCAATAGGGCGGAATAATACTAATGACCATCTTTCTTTGGCTGATAATTTCGGATATTGAATTGTCATACATTCTGATTCTAAGTGTATATTCACCACTTGGAATATTTGAATAAGATAGAACATTGTTGTTCCCCGGTATACTCCAATCATTATCCAACCCTTCGAGCATCCATGAATATTTAACTCCTGAAGAAGAACTTCCAACCGATAACATTTCAAGACTAATGGTATTATTAAAATAAGGCAATCTCAAATACTCCAGGCTATCTATTGGTTGATCAGGTGCCAATTTCTTAATTTTCCTGATTGATCTTCCTGAAACATTCAATTCCTGAAAAAAGATTCTACCTTCATCCTCAACAGGCTTAAGTTGTGATGGATTAAATAATATAACCCCTTTATTTGTGCCGTAAAGTAAATTACCATTTTCAAGTTTAAAGTGGGAGTTTTGATTAAACGAAACGTTATTAAGATGCAGGATTGACCTGAATGTTTGAACAAAATGCTCATCTTTCTCAATACGACAAAGACCTACTTCGGTACCGATCCAATAATAGCCATCATTAAACGTTATGCTGGTTATAAAATTGGACGGCAAACCATTATCCGTATTAAATTTCTTTACTTCCTTCGAAAAAAGATCATACAATATTACACCTTCCCCGCTTGTGGCTATCCATATCTGTTCTTTGTTTAAATAAATATCATAAACGATATATCCATCTACTAGTACCACAGAATTGCCCGATTGCTTATTAAATAATAATAAGCCGTATGTTGTTCCTATCAATAAATTATCATCATCAAATTCACAAAGGTCGTAAACGGTATAATCATTAAATGAGATAAATCTTTTTTCTGAACTTTTATAGCAAATCAAATCTCCCATTACTCCACCAATCCAAATATCTCCAATTGAATCACTGATAATCTCAAAAACAAAATCTGACACAAAATCATTACCGTTTGTATTTTCGCAGTAATGTGCATGTTCTTTACCAGTTATTGCATCTATCACATATACTCCCGATGAATAGGATCCGGCCCAGATTCTCCCTAAATTATCTTCACAAAGGGATAGAAAGACCTGGGCATGCTCTTCTTTATTGTGATAAAACGTTTGCCATTTGTTTTTACCTGGGATATATTTGCTTATTCCATTATTCGTAGCAAACCACAGATTACCATTCGAATCTTCAAGAACAGAATTCACATCATTATTAACCAGGGATTTTTCATCATTAATAACATGGGAAAGTTGCTTTATTTCGGAACTTCCCAAATCGAAAAATGATACTCCCCCGCTATAAGTACATACCCAAACCCTATTATTGGGTGCACAATAAATATCATATACGCCATTTCCTTTTAAAGAATTAGGGTTGTCGGAATCTTCTTTGTAAATATTTTTAATTGATGCATCCTTCTTGTTTAAATTCCATATTCCCTGTCCATCAACACCAATCAACAGCATCGAATCAGACACCACTTCAATGGCCAGAATGGGCTGATTAGGAACATCTTCCATCACCTCCAATTCATTAGTAGTGTGTCCTGAAGGAGATCTAAATAGTCCGTTACCAAATGTACCTATCCATAAATCCTTTGTGGTTTCATCGTAATACACGCTTGATACACTTGGGGTAATACCATCCGGAAATTCACAGTATAAACTGCTTTCAATATTCTCAACATCTAAACTTAATACTTTGCCTTCCTGAAAATAAATAAGCGTATGACTATCTTTCCAAACCAAATAATCAATTTTTACGTCCGAAATTAAGCTTTTTAAACCACGCTTATCATCGAAGGAAAACAACCCGATTGATGAGGCTATCCATATTTTTTGATTCTGATCAAGAAGGGCCTTATAAACAATGATGTATGGATTTTTGAGAATCCTTGATATATTAACAACGATCTCAAAACTATCTTTAACGGCATTGTATCTGAAAATTTGCCCGTTATTACTGTATGCATATAGTTTACCGTCGCAATAATCTAATTGGATGGAAATTACATCCCCCGTTTCGTAGGGCAAAGAATACAAGCGAATATCATCCTGAGTATATCTTAAAATACCCATTTTAGAAGAGATCCAGATAAATCCATTATCATCTGAACATACCTCATTGGTTTCTCTGATTGAGATATTGTACTCTTCATTTAAATTAATAAAATCAATACTTGATAAAATATTTGCAAAAGAAGTATACCCTAATAAAAATAGAACTAAAAAAGCAAATACTTTTTTATTCAATATTTCATTCCTGACAGACAACTTTATCATTTGATTTGAATTAATTCAATAATTATCAATTAAATATACAACATTGCAATTTGCATCTTTAATGGGTATAACTTAGACCAATAAGATATAATAGTAATTCAATATGACTAATAATGCCTTTTATCCATAAAAATAATGAATAAAATGAACTTCTTGGTGTCCATTGAACAATTCCAATTAAACCAATGAATTGCAGTTTAGCATTATTTTCTTCGTACACCACCCGGCTCTTTCTCGTATATCACCTTCGCCATAAATAGCCTAACGCCTTATTAATAAGACCATACGCGATTAGCTTCAATTGTTTTTTGATAATATTAATAAGTTTTCATTACTTTTATACCACCTACAATATAGGCTCCTAAAGGAAGTCCGTGTAATGCTTCTTTTCTAATCACATCAGATTTCACCTTAACTCCTATTAAGTTATATACATCAACTATTTCAAACGGGTTATAACCATTTATAATCCCCTCATTTACACCCACATTGCTAAAATCATCATTATTTGTCAGGTAAATCTCCTCTATTTTAATAGAACAGCTTCCATAAGACCAAAAACCAATAATATAAAGGTGAGAAGGATCAACCTTAACGCCATTAGCATTACTCATATTAGCAATATCTACAACTTGCATTGTACTGCCAGCTAATTCGTATGTAGCTGGGGAACTCCAATAGTTATTTGTATCAAACAATCGGAAAGAAGCACCACAAGCTCCAGAACTCGCCAGTTTAACCACCAGATATTTATAATCCGAAAGGTCAACCCCGGCACTGTATTCCCAACCACCAAAACCATATTGACCGGTAACTAATGTTTGTGTTATTTCATTAAAAGTACCCGTCTCCCATATCGAAGGATTAAATAAACTTTCAGTTAAAGGAAAAGTACTTGAGCTAACAGTGAACTGGTTTGACAATCGATCTCCCAATTCGCCTTCATAGCTTACTGTAATAACAGCTTCTCCATTAGCATAAGCGATTATTTTTCCATTAACAATTTCTACAGTATTCGGATTGGAGTTTTCATAAATAGCTGACAATGTAACGTCTTCTATTCGGCCACTCTGATATAAGGCTGTTACTGAAAATGATGAAATAGCTCCGGTTAGCAGATCAATATCGCCATTATCAACGATTAGGTCCGACAGGGTTAACTCATCTTCTGAATAACCTACAAAAGAATCATCAAAAAAGGCATCTTCGGTAAACAATTCTTCGGTTGTAAACCAATCAATATCCACGTATCCGCCGATAGCTTCTGTTGCATAATTGAACAAACAAAATTTATTGCCTGTAAACATTGACATATTGTACTGCATATCTAAATCACTACCAAACTGAGTATAGGCTTCGTTATCAACACTATAATAGAAACTTGCTTTACTGGAAGAATAGTTGGCAATTACTCTTAAATAAACATCACTTACATTTATAGCTTCGCCAATAGTTTCTGTTCCATTATTATGGTGTACCAATATTTTTTGACCGTTTTTAACTTTGACGCCAATATAAGCATACGGATCCTGAAAAATAGCTAAACCGGCCACATCACCTTCCTGCATATTATCAATATTCACTTTAATGGTTCCATACGATGGAATTGGAGCGTGATGATAACTAAAAATACGTTGTGTAAGAGAATTTTTGGCAGAAGTCAAATCATCCACCACACTAACGGTTTTCAATCGTAAATAATCAGGATTTTCAGTCAAAGACCATTTTGAGTCATCAGGGTTATGATTCCATCCCCATTGCATTCCTAATTTATAATTTCTAAAATTATCATTGGTAGGTAGAATGGTCTCAGGATACTCTCTCCCCACATTGGGTTTTGTATATGTAGTAACGCCTTTTCCTTCTATACCAATTTCAGGCCAACCATCAACCCAGGTCACAGGTTGAAGGTTAGGCATTCTTCCGAATGCACCCCTGTCATAAAACAAGATTGTCCACCACTCACCCGTTTGTGTTTCAATTAAAGCTCCTTGATGGATATTATTATCATCCAAAAGCAGTTTCTCTTCGTACGGTCCATAAATATCATCTGATCGCAAAGCGACTTGATAAGCCGGCCATCCACCATATGTAGCATAAATATAGTATTTGCCGTTAATTTTGTATAAATGACTGCCCTCCAGCCCCTCTTTTATCGTATAAGTGAACACTTCTTTAGCTGTCCCGGCAATGGTCTCAAAATTTTCATCCAGCTCTGCTATATTCAGTGTATTTATTCCATATACCACATACACTTTGCCATTTTCATCAAAAAATAGTCCAGGATCATAATAAGACCCTGATAACTTTCTCTTTGTCCAAGGCCCTTCTGCTGACTCTGCCGTAAGCAGATAACTACCTTCATCCAATGTTGTAAATAGTAAATAAAACTGACCATTATTATATTTTAGACTTGATGCCCACTGACCATGACCATAATTCTCGCATCCATCAAGGTTATAGCAATCAGTAGATTCTATTTTATTCAAAGGATTACTGCAATATTCCCAATTTACAAGGTCGTAAGATTTCAATATGGTAGCTCCAGGAAATACATGCATAGTTGTAGATACCATATAATAAACATCATCCACCCGAATTACATCCGGATCGGGAAAGTCAGCAAAAATCAATGGATTGGAATAAGTTCCATCACCGTTATCCGCTGATGACTTATATTCAAAATCTGGCCTTGGATATTCCATTTCTGCATAATCCTGATACCAATGATAAACTGGCCATGGACAAGCTTCCGGATCATTAAGAAACGTATAATCTTCGCCTTCTGCCGGAGGCACTCCATCAAAATCAGCCAGTAAATTGGCATCTGTAAACAACAGCCAACTAACATTACCAGACTCATCGGTAATCTTTTTAAAATTAGCTCCAAATCCATCACCACCAGCAGTACCCGTATATCCTTTTCCCCAAGATGAATTATACTTTTCATCGGCCCAATCCATTTCTGTAATAACAATTGGTGCAAAATCGGTTACTGGTTTAACGTTCTTATCCCATTCGCTTTGAAACTCTTGGTATCCATTGGCACTGCCGAACCATCCGGGATAAATATGGACAGCATAACCGATATTTTTGCCTTCAATCGGATTAATGGCATATCCCTTATATTGAGCCTGATATGCAGATCCGGGAATCCACAATACATTGTGAAATCCATTCTCTCGAATTTTATTCACAATAGGCTGAAATATTTCTTTAAGTACATCGAAATGAGCCTGTGTGTTATTGCCTATTGATCCGTCCGCCAGTTTTATTTTTACGGGTTCATTTGCCAGCTCAAACATAATTTCATCAAGCTTATTAATTTTAGGATGACTCGAAACGATATCCCAAACCATCATTAAATACTCTGCATAATTATGATCATCCTCAATGCCAATTACTTCAGGACACACACCCGGAGGTCGCATGATGATATATAACCCCTTAGAAATGGCATATTCAGCCATTGGGATGAAAACTTCGTCGAGATATTTTCTAAAACGAGCCTCATCAAAACAATTTGGAAGCTCATGCCCGTCGGGTGTACAACCAGGTTGATTACTCCAATATGGATCCATATGCAAACGTAAGAAATTAACTTTCCATCCAGCATCCAAAACCCCGTCAATAATTCGTTTATTATATGTAAGACACCCATCTACATCGTAGTTGCTCCAGTATTTACCTCGTTCGTTAAACCATGGGCTATAAGTTTGGGCAAAACCATGTAAATTAACAATATTACCATGAGGATCTTTGAGGTATCGCCCCTCAACATGAAGACGTGGTGTTGGCATTCCAACCCAAGCATGAATATTTTGATTAATTGTAAAAAATTGTAAGAATACTAAAAGTGTAAAAATAGATTTTTTCATATTTAGATTGTATTTCAACCAAATTTCATCATCACGCTGAGACACCTTCCTTAAATAGTAAAGAGTTCCTGGTTCTGTTATCGAAAATATTACTTGAATAGATTAAACCTGATTGACAATAATACCTCATAATATCAATTCTAGTTTCTAATATTAGATATTTGACTTCTAAAATCAAACACCACTAATATAATAAAAATAAGGTTATCAATAGAAAACTAATTATAACCTTTTAACAAAATTTCTTTAGCATATTTTTACCACATGGCAATAACGAACAAAAAAAATGAATAAACATCCAATAACTTTAAAACTTTAGCCATTCATCCATATTTCATATCTAAATTATCTCATAAAATCTATTCTCCAACTAACAGAAATCCTCCATTACAAGGTATGTTAACACTCAGTTGTTTCTTTCTATTTAGTTTAAAATCTAAATACGTTCCCTTTAGAATCTTATCATCTAAATAAATCTTACCTTTTGAATTATCTTGCAACATTGTTAAATCTACTTTTATTTTTAGAGAATCGGACTGGGCATTAACGCCAGCGATGTACCATTTTGACCCACTCCTACGTGCTAATAAAACGTACTTACCCGGGTATCCATCAACAAAACGTATCTCATCCCATGTTGAGGGCACTTCTTTCATAAAATCAATAGCCCATTGGGGTGCATCCTGAAGATTATTAGGTGCCAAAGCAAAATGCTGGACTCCACTTTGAAACAACACAGCCGTTGCCAATGCAAATACGTCTGAGGTGATTCTCTTTGAACCTTTGTTTGGAGAATTATTCGCATTATAGAACTGATTCAGTGCACTACCGCCAAAATCCATGCTACCAACTGCATTTCGGATAAAAGGATGTAAACAGGCATTAAACGCTTCGGCATCGCAACTTCCTTGCGAAAAATGAAGATTCTCACTAGCTAAAACGGCTTCGCTGGAGGCAAAATTAGGATACATCCTCTCCCATCCTCTTGGGAGGGTGCATCCATGAAAAATAACCTGTAAACCATAATCATTCGCATCAGCCAGAATTTCTTCATACAACTGCATTGTTATCTGCTTATCGCCCCCAAAAAAATCAACCTTTATTCCTTTTATACCAACACCTTGCATCCAGGCCATCTCTTCTCTTCTAATTCTGGAATTATCCATTAACCCACGAGGACCTTGAGGTGCATCGTTCCAATATCCATTAGAATTGTACCAAAGATACAAACCCACATTTTTTGATTTCCCATAAGCAGCCAGTTCTGCTATTTTATCTTTCCCTATCTGTGTGTCCCACAAAGCGTCAACCAGAATAGTTTCATAACCCATTGCTGCACTAAAATCAATGTATTCTTTCTGAACCTGAAAGGTGGTATGACTATCCATCTTCATGATCCAACTCCACGATCCTTTGGTAAATTTATATTTTCCAGATGCTTCATATTTGGGTTTAACAACGTCAAATGGCACGGTTGTTTCAACAATGGGTTTCAATGACTCACCAACTGTAACCGTTCGCCACGGGGTTTCTCCGGGTAAATAAACTCCAGGAGAAGCGGTACCGTTTCCATTGTTCTCTTCCGGCTGCGGAAATCCTATCGTGTATAACCCTTCTTTATGTCCAATCAATCGACTGGCACAATACTTGCTATCTACACCTGTTTCAGATATTAATACCCAACCATCATTCACTTTAAATAAGCATGGAAATGAGTATCCGTTTCCCAAACCATTTTGCCCCATTAACTCATCTGTTTTATAAGATGTTTCGTAGCTGGGTGCAGTTCGGGCATAACCAGTCATTGCCTTACTCTGTGGACATAAGAAGGTAGTGGTTCCTTCCGGTAAAACAAAACCAGTAACTTCATTCTCGACAATGCAACTTAAGTGATCACCAGACGGATACAGTTTATATTTAAATGCAACATCATTATTACTCACTCTAAAAATAACATCATACACCAACTTACTATCCCGGGTAAAAGACAAAACAGCCTCATTGGCTATATAATCCACTTTACTGAATTTTATATTAGGCAGCTCATAACTCTCGCTAAGCTCGTTGATAATCACTTCATCCATCATTACTAATCCGCTTGTGTAATCTCCCCAGGTGGTTTTAAGTCCGAGTGGAGATGCTTTGAGATACACCTTGTGATTATAGCTGACACTATAAAAAGGCTGACCTTCTTTCATTTCAATGGAAACAACCAGTTTACCATCTGGTCCTTTAACAATTTGTTCGTTTGCAAAAAGGCTGACCACTGAAAGAAACACCCAACATAGTACCAAAATATTCTTCATCATTTATTAATATTTACTATCTAAAAAGAAATTCATTCAATTTGAATATTATTCAGATTTCTGCAAAAGAGAAATCATAACATCAGCATAACGCCTACCTAAAATTCTATAACCCTCAGCAGAAAAATGCAGCTTATCAGCAACTGCCGGACAACCAACTGACGATACCACATGAGCATTGGCAATCTCATCAGGAAGCGTTGCTATAATCGGGTTCATACTGGCACATTTACCACCTTCTTCAGCTGATACAACTTCTCCTGCTATTAATGGCACTTCGGCAGAATTCAGATCTAAATCTACCATTAGCTGATCATAAACCAACTTTACTTTCTTTGTCCAAAGGGTATCTCCAGTGTTTGATTCGCCCTGATGCAGTAATATTCCTTTAATAACACCGTCTTTCTGTGCAAGTTTTGCCATATCTACCAAACGGGCATAAGGGTTGCCATCGTACTCTTTAACCATATTTTGCAGCCAATCTGGCGCATTGTCAACGTATGCTTGGTAATTATCTTTGTCGAACAATTCTATCTTGCATCCACCAACAGCCACATTGATAACACCAACGCTTATATTTTCAGGTAAATTATCCACAAGTGTACGCCCAAAATAGTCAACAGGAGTAAGTCCTGTATAACAACGACACAATGGAGGTACCGCTGTGTACCACTCTCCTTTTTTACGATTTAAATCCGGACAATCAACAGTAGCCATCATCTGGAAACGACTATTAATATTTACCGTATCCTGCGGCTCAAAACGTGCGTTTCCTTCCATATTTGATTGTCCAAAACTAAGAAAAACATACATTTTCTTAGCCTCTGAAATATTCTCTGAGATTTGGAAATAATCAAAATCGACATAACCTCCCGCTGATTGAGTAGCATAGTTAAATAATCCAAACCGGTATCCCATAAAATGCGATAAGGTATATTGCATCTTCAGTTCTGATCCGATTAGATTCCACTTTTCACCATCTAAGCTATAGTAGAAATATGCTCTATCTTTTCTATTTCTGAAATCACAATCTGCTTTTAGATAAACCTTTTCTTGATTTAGTGGAATTTCTTCAACTTCAACAGGAGTATTATTCTGTGCACTGATCATCACAATTTTTTTCTTCCCATCTTTATATTTCACACCTACCAAACCATATTTTTGCTGTAGTAAGGCTAAACCTGCGAAATCACCTTCTTTCATATTAGCGATATCTAGCAATGTTGATCCAGAGCAAGTGGGCCCTATCGTTCTTTGAGTAAGCGTATTTTTTGCCAATTCAAAATCATCCACAACCTCTCCGGTTTTCAAACGAAGATAACCATCTCGTTCTCTGACTGACCATAACGAATTGTCAGGATTATGATTCCATTGCCAAACTAAAGGCAAATCAGCATCTTTCTTTCCTCTCTCAAAATCATCAGAATTACCTATTCCAGGTATTAAACCTTCACTTTTTGGTAGATTAAGCTGATCGGGTACTTTCCCATCAACACCCAGCACCGGCCAACCTTCTTTCCATTCAACAGGAACAATATATGGGATCCGTCCTACGGATCCATAATCGCGAAACAAATATGAAAACCATTTTCCATCCTTTGTATCAATCAATCCTCCTTGTGCTACTCCTTTATCCTGCAATGCAACACGACTCTCGTACGGACCTGTTATCTTATCAGATCTATGCATAATTACAGTGCGCATGCCATTTCGTGGCCAAGTTATATTAAAAAGGTAATACTTACCATTTATCTTAAATAGCTGCGAACCTTCTGCAGGCAACATTATCTCTTTTCCAGCAGGAGCACCTGCATTTTCAATAATTACCTGTTCTGTTTCCGGTTTAATTCCATCAAGTTCGTTGGTTAACTCAACTAGTTTAATATTACCTCCGCCATAAATCATATATGCTTTTCCATCATCATCAAAAAACAAGGAATGATCATGCAACATTGGTTGAAATGCCTTTTTTTTCCATGGGCCTTTTTCGATATCTTTTGTTGAATAAATATAGGTTTTTCCAGTTGTTCCAGAGAAAGTAGATACATAATACTTTCCTTTATGAAAACGAATACAACTTGCCCATGATCCTTTTCCATAAGCACTCTTCCCATTCTCTAAATTTAATTCATCAGTATCATCCAGTTCATCATAACAATAATTGATGATTTCCCAATTAACCAGATCTTTCGATTTCATAATGGGCACCCCCGGACTCATATGCATTGTAGTACTGCTCATATAATAGGTGTCCCCTCTTCTGATCATAGACATATCAGGCACATCTGAGTGAATGATTGGATTTTGAGCTATATTGTTTTCAAATATTAGTAGGCCAATTATTACTAACAGGTAAGAGATTCTTACTTTCATCTTAATCATTATTTAAATAGATATTGTGAAAAATGATACAAATTATTCCGCCATACAGGCCATGTATGGCCGCCCTGATATTCATCATAAGTATATTCAATTTTCATTTCATCAAACTTTTCTAACATTCGTTGGCAGTTCTTCCAGGCAATATCTTCTTTTCCTCCCATCGACAACCAAAACATTTTCAGATTCTTATTAAGCAAATCAGCGTTTTGTTTCATAAAATCATATTCTTTTCCAGCTATATCATCTTGCATTGGATGAATCCAACCAGAACTGAAGACACCAAGATAGTTGAACAGATCTGAATTATGCAGACCGGCATAAAGTGTTTGTAAACCTCCCATCGACAATCCTGCCAAAGCACGTGACTGAGGACTGGTAAGCACCCTGTAAGTGTTTTCAACAAAAGGAATAACTACTTCTTTCAATTCAGCTTCAAATAATTGAAGAGTACCTTCTCCCAACCCCGATAATGGCATATTCCCATCAATCATTACCACCATCATTGGTGTTGCTTTACCTTCGGCAATAAGATTATCCAATATCAGATCCACTTTACCCTGCATAGCCCATCCTCGTTGGTCCTCACCACCTCCATGAAGCAGGTATAATACAGGATACTTCTTACCAGCATTTTGGTCATATCCGGGAGGAGTATACATATAAAAGTTTCGCCATGATTTAGTGATATGCGAGAAATACCTTTTTACTCTGATTTCACCATGAGGAACATCTTTTACCTGGTAATAATCATCGCCTTTGAACGGAACTTCAATTCCGCTGGCCATGCGCCCCATTCCATAGAAAGTTTCACTAGCCGGATCTGCTACTGCAACACCATCAACAATAAGTGAATAATAATGAAACCCTTCGCTCAACGAATCAGTAGTAATACTCCAAATACCATTCTCATCTTTAAGCATCTCATACTTTTTGCCTAAATCAAGTTGTATTTTTTTTGCATCCGGAGCTTTTAATTTAAAGATGACACGACCATTAGACAATATTTTTGGATATTGAGATGAACGAATATTTGTTTCGGCTCTGACCTCCTCTATTAAACTGCCTTCACTAACTAAATGGTTATTAGTCTTAAACAACAATTGCGAAAAATGATAAAAATTATCTTTCCAGACTTTAAAATCATGATAACCATCCGGTAAAACTTCATAAACATGAGGAACATGCCTGCTTTGAAGATAATCATGAATTCGCTTACTGAAACCAATAAGATTGTCTTTATCACCACAAGAGATCCATAATAATTTCATTTGCTTTTTTGTCTCTTCAGGATTGGGCACCAATATCTCAGGTGCTTTAGTATTAGGAGCTGATGAAAAACCGCCAACCCAGGCAAACTGATTAAGGTTACACAGTCCAATGTTCAACGATTGTCCACCACCCATTGAAAGGCCTGCTATGGCCCTGTGTTCACGATCTGTGAGAACAGGATAGTTGTTTTCAATATACGGAATAAGATCGTTTAACAGATCTTTCTCAAAGGTAGAGAAAGCTGCCACTTTAATACTATCAAAAATATTACCAATTGGTCTGTCGTCTTTCATAGCTCGCCCGTTTGGTAACACCACAATCATAGGCTCAACTTTGTTTTGAGCATACAAATTATCTAAAATAACCTGAGGAGCTCCTTGATTAAACCACTCTTTTTCATCGCCTCCAATACCGTGTAATAAATAGAGAACAGGATAGTTTTCTTCCATTGAGAACCCGGGAGGTGTATAAACTAAAGCTCTCCGATTTGATCCCACTGTTTTTGACTGATAAGTGATTGTATCAATCTTACCGTAATTAATATTAGTATTGAAGGTATCAAAGTCAAGTGGTGCTCGATTAAAGTCAACTTGCGCATACAAACCGATGACGATAAAATAAAATGTGCCAAGAAAGAATAATTTCATATATGATGGATTTTAGTTAAGATTGCAATTAACTAATTCAAGCCAAATTTGAGTTAATATTTTGAATATTGTAGTTGTAAATTGGGATAATTTCTCAATACAATATCTCATTTAAAACAAACTTAACACATTGATATTCTGGCACAATTACCCATCGAACAACATCTAAAGTAAACAAATCCCATAACAACTTTCTTAATAATTTAAAGCAGACCCATAAAATGGATTCTTTAATTTATATTCTATAAAATACTTCGAGAAATATGATATTTGCTATCACACATACGAAAAGAACATCAGCAAATATGATGAGCCTAACATTCTTAGATGTCACCTAAACCTAACAGATTATAATTATCACATCTATTCCTTAATTGATAATGATTTTGCAACCAGTAAAGATTATTTGTATGCCCGGTTTATCGGCTATAATATGCAGATTGATTTTCTTAAGTTAGAAATTGACAAATTAGAAGGAAGAGGTCCTATAAATAGTTCTAATACAACACTGTCTAAAGCCAAGTGGACAGGTACACGTATTGAGGCTACTGAACTCATTTATGCTATTTGGAGTTGCTAAATTTACACGGACGATTTTTTAGAGATATTAAGACCAAAATAATATCTTAGAAAAATGAGTACACAGAAAAAGTATTACAGTA